>QHZX01000353.1:0-6674 GCA_003224835.1 Acidobacteriota bacterium
CTCGGTCAAGGCATGACCGAGCAGGCAGAACTCATACTCACTAAGCTTGAGGCCATTGCACCTGGCGCGCCTGAGCTTGCGGTATTGCGCGCAGGGATTGACTCCGCGCAGCAAAGCCCCGGCTCTTCAGCTATGGAGCAACCCGTCTCGCTCGATGAATCGGAGACCATGGAACCTCCGCCGCATGCGGCGCAGCCGCAACCAGCTTCGCATCTCCCGGCGAATCCGCAACCCTGGCCCAGCGAGCGGCCCGTTGTCGAGGAGCCCGTATTCGAAGAACCATTGCCCGCGCAAACTGAACCAGTTGCAGCCCCCACGTCGGCGCAAGCAGCCAAAAAATTCAGCCCAGGAACGCTGGATGAATTCGTCGCCGATCTGGAAGCTTCACTGGGAAATGATTTCATTCCTGAAGCGCCTGCTCCGGCTTCAGTCGCCGCCCCACAGCATAGGGCGCCAGAACCTATTGCGCCGATTCCTGCGCCGAAAGTCACGCCTCCAAGACAAATTCCCGCGATGCGAGCAGCCGCTGCTTCGGCTAGTCCATCTGTTTCAGGACACTCCAGCGTGGCAGCTCCACCGACTCCGGCCCCGGTTCCGCCAGCTCATACCTCAGCTCCGCCGCAAAGATTCGATCCCGCTTCAAGCGTGGATCTATCAAGCATGTTCGGCGAATTAAAGCAGGAGCTCGAACATGATGCGGCCACCGCCGACGAAGATCCGGAAACACACTACAACCTCGGAGTTGCGTTCCGTGAAATGGGGCTGCTGGACGAAGCTATCGGCGAATTGCAGAAAGTTTGCCAGCACGTAGACCGCGGTCACACGTTCCCGAATATCATGCAAGCTTATACTTGGCTGGCCCAGTGCTTCCTGGAAAAAGGACTTCCCGAAGTGGCAGTCCGATGGTACGAGAAGGCGCTAAAGCTGCCCAGCCTGGAACAGGAAACCCGCACAGCCTTGCACTACGAACTTGCCGCTTCCTTCGAGAGTGCCGGCAATAATCCAGCCGCTCTAAGCAATTTCCTCGAAGTCTACAGCAGCAACATTGATTATCGGGATGTAGCCGAGCGAATCAAGGCCCTCAGGCCGTAAAATAGCCCGATGGGTCTGAACCGAAGTTCATTTTTACAGCGGCACGGGGCGGGAGTATAGATTGACCGCTGAGCCGACCATTCCTCCTGCTGCGGCATCTCGAGAGGCTCCCCCGATTGCTGGTGATTCTGTTAATGGGCGTGGGCAGCGGACTGCGCACCGCAGGACACGAAATCCCGAAATATGGCTTCTACGCATTCGGTCGTTGCTGTTCGTGACCGTGTGTGCCACGTTTGGCGTGCTGTTAATCATTCTGCCCTGGACGCCCAAGTGGACCGATAATCCTCTCCTGCTGAGCTCGTCCGGTTTGCGCGATTTCGTCTCCAGCGGCTTCGTGCGCGGCATGGCCAGCGGGCTAGGTGTTTTGGACTTGTGGGTGGGATTCTGGGAAGCCATCCACTATCATGAGTCACCTCAACGGTGATTACCTCAATGTCTGCAAAACCCACCATCTCCAACTCACACGACTTGTATCCTTTAAACTGACCGCTGGCGAATGTCCAAAACGAAGGAACCAATGAGCAATCCTCCTCCAAAAATCGCGCCGATGGCGTATGAGAATCCCGAATTCCTCAACAGTCCGGACGGCCGGCTTCTTCGCATCATGTCCGAATACGTGGAACCGCTGGCGCGCTTCCGCCGTGAGCAAATTCAGGACACAGTCGTCTTCTTTGGCTCAGCCCGGTTTCCTAGTAACGAAATTGCGCGTAAGGCAATGCAAGAAGCAGGCGCATCTGCCGAAGCCGAACAGAAGCTGGCGAAAGCCGGAATTGAAATGGCACGCTACTACGAAGACGCCCGCCGCATGGCTTTTCTATTGAGCGATTGGGCCAGCCATATTCCCGCGCGCAGACGCCGTTTCGTGGTCACTACCGGCGGAGGCCCCGGAATCATGGAGGCCGCGAACCTCGGCGCGAAAGAAGCAGGCGCGAAGACAATCGGTCTGAATATCCGTTTGCCGTTCGAACAATACCCGAACCCCTACATCACGCCATCGCTGAATTTTGAATTTCATTATTTCTTCATGCGCAAGTTCTGGTTTGCTTACCTCGCAAAGGCGCTGGTGATCTTCCCCGGGGGATTCGGGACGCTCGACGAGCTGTTCGAAATTTTGACCCTGGCACAGACCCAGAAGCTCGCGAAGAAAATTCTGGTGGTGATTTACGGTCGCGAGTATTGGGACAGGCTCATCAACTTCCAAACTATGGTTGATGCTGCGGCCATCTCATCCAAGGACCTGGAACTTTTTAAAATGGTCGACAGCCCGGAAGAAGGCTTTGAGTATCTCCGCGAAGGCCTGACCAAGTACCACCTTGGCCCGGATCGGCCGAAGCGGGTGGGCGAAGTAGTGCCTGAAATCGCAAAAACAAATCCATAAAGAAGGGGTCAGTAGTCAGTGATCAGTGGCTAGCGGTCACGGGCTGGACATTAGGACGTCCACTGATCACTGATCACTGACCACTGATCACTGACCACTGGTTTCTCTTGCTCCTCTACTACATCACCGATCGCGCACAGTTCTCGGGGACGGAATCACAACGCCGGGACCGTTTACTGAAAAAAATCGCGGAAGCGGCGCACGCGGATATCGATTACGTCCAACTCCGCGAGAAAGACTTGTCCCCACGTGAACTGGAAGCTTTGTCGCGAGAAGCCGCGCAACTAATCCACGGATCACGCTGTAAAACCGGCCTTTTGATCAACTCTCGTACTGATGTCGCCCTCGCGACGCGAGCCGATGGCGTGCACCTCACATCGCGGGATGTTTCCCCTGTGGATGTGAAAAACATTTGGCATCAGGCGCAAGCTCCGGGTAAGCCAATCATCGCGGTCTCATGTCACAGTGAAGCGGAGGTCATCGCAGCCGAGCGCGAATCTGCGGATTTTGTAGTTTTTGGCCCGGTGTTCGAGAAGAGCAACGCAGGAAAAATACCTGCGGCAGGAATAAATCAGATGCAACAGGCTTGCCGGCACAATATCCCAGTTCTCGCCTGAGGTGGAGTAAGTCCGGAGAATGCGCATCTATGCACTGAGGCGGGTGCGCAGGGCATCGCAGGAATTCGCTTATTTCAGGAAAACGACATTCAGGCGGTGGTCACCAAACTCCGTCGCAGACGTGACGGATAGTTCAGGCATTCGGCGCACGCTCGAAGTCGAGCCACTATCCAGCCAGGAATTGGCTCAGTGCCGCGCCACCAGCATTCCCAGTATCTCTTGCAGTCCATGACGAATGCGTTTCAAGTCTGCCGATGACTGCACTGGGAAGGGCAGTGGAACCTGGTTCTTTTCGGTTTTGCTTTCCGAACGGAGTTGCTGTCGCGCGCCGGCAATCGTGAAGCCCTCTTCATAGAGCAGTTTCTTAATGCGAAGCACCGCGTCCACATCTTTGCGGCGATACATTCGTTGCCCGGTACTGCTCTTGATGGGCTTCAGTTGGGGAAATTCGGTTTCCCAAAAACGAAGAACGTATGCGGGAAGGCGGCACAGCCGGGAAACTTCCCCGATACGGAAGTAAAGCTTGTCAGGAACAATAATTTCGGTTGATCGGTTGGGCTTGGCCTTCAGCTTTGTAGTGCTCATGAGATCCGCCATCGGCCGTCCATGGCTCTAAAAGACGCGCCGCTATTGCGTTTCTAGCACGATCTGGCGCTGGCGACAACTACTACTTGGGCGTACAACAAAAAACCTCTCGAGGATTTTCGTCGAGAGGCTTACAAACTCTTTCGTGAGATTTTCTCACGTCCTTAGTGCTTCTTCTTTTTTGCTGCCTTTTTCTTTGCTGGCATCATTACCCTCCTGAACGATTTTCCCTCGTTACTGAACGGTCTCTGCCGACAATCAGCTATCAGCAGCACTGATTTCAGATATTGCTGTGTATGAATGCTGTTGTCAACATATTTCTTGCATTTTGAACGAGTTATTAACAGGGAACATCGCGCGTGAAAAATCACCAAAATGAAATCGGCATTCCAGGCGATGACTTCAATTGTTTTTTCTAGATTGTGATCCGCGAAGATCCGCGAAAATCCGTGGCTAGCTTTTTCTTATGCGCCCGCCGGCATCTTCACAATTTTTTTCTGGATTGCGTAAGTCACGAGTTGCGCTTTGTTGTGGATGTTCAGTTTCCGCATCAGATTGAACTTGTGCGCTTCGACCGTCTTCACGCTCAAGCCTAGAATGCTGGCGATCTGCCGCACAGAGTTTCCTTCGGCAAGCATCTTGATTACCTCGCGTTCGCGCGGCGTCAGGGTCGATCCACGCGCCATACCCGTGGTCGAGCGAGATCGAAAATCATCGACAAGTTTTCCCAGGACCTGTGGGCTCAAATATTTTCTGCCGGCGTTCACGTCCCGCACGGCGCCAATCAGTCGCGGAGCTGGCGCGTCTTTCAGGATGTAGCCTGACGCGCCGGCGTCCAGGCATTGAAGCAAATACTATTCGTCCTCATACATGGTTAGGAAGATCACGCGCCTGCCGGGCAATTCCCGGGTGATCCGCCGCGAGGCCTCGAAGCTTGAAAGCCCCGGCATCCCAATATCCAGCAGGACCACGTCCGGTTTAAGCGCTTGCGCCTGCTCGATGGCTTCCGATCCGTCCCGGGCCTCTCCTACCACCTGGAGATCAGGCTCGCTTTCGAGAACGCGGCGCAGGCCCTCTCGAAACAGCGTGTGATCATCAACAATCAGGCACCGGATGGGCATAACTTCCCGTTTAACTCGCCTTTGCTGTGGAAACGCGCCGAGCTGTCCGGGCGCCGATTGCTGTTTGTCGCGCAGAGGATTCGTCTGCTATGAAGGGCAAAACAATGCGAAGCTGTGTCCCTCGACCACGACGCGAATGGATCGTCATGGTGCCGCAAAGTGCTACCACGCGTTCACGCATTCCAGTCAGCCCAAATCCGTCCTCGTGATCACTTTTCGTTGATATTCCGGCACCGTCGTCTTCTATTTCAAGCTGGACCTTGCCACCGGCCACGTACAGTCTGACTGTGAAATTTCGTGCTTGGGAGTGTTTCGAGATATTGTGAAGGGCTTCCTGGGTAGACCGGTAGACCGCCACTTCGATGTCGTGATTCATCGGAGCAATTTCTGCAGGCAAATCCAGACGAGCTTTCATCCCGGTCTGATTGGCGAGCAGTTGTGCTTGCCGTCGAATTGCGGCAAGCAATCCCAGCTCTTCCAGAACTCGGGGTGAGAGTCTGGCGATGATCCGCCGCAGGCCTTCGATGGTGCGATCAAGTACTTCGAGCGATTCCTCAACTCTGGCTTGCTGTTCTGCATTCTTGGCTTCGGACGCGAGCATCTCAAGTTGAAACCGCAAGACCATCAACGCCTGCCCGGTCTCATCATGTAACTCCCGGCTGATGCGCCGACGCTCCTCTTCTTCTCCCTTTAACAAGTGGCGCGACACCTCACCGATATCGGAGTTGGTCTTATCAGGGGATTGCCGCCGTGGCGCAGCTTTATGAGACACTCATCACCTCAGAACCGAAAACACTCCGTGCCCAGGCGGAAACGAACTGGAACAGTTTCCATACGTTTTACAGTACTTTCCTTCCACACGAAATACGCGTAGCCAAGTCTTTGATGAAAACCGGAGTTGCGGGTTTGCCCGCACCTTCGGCTACATTATTCATCGGATACAATCCGAGTAGATGCTCAAATTCTTCACCTCAGGGGAGTCTCACGGCGAGGCGCTGGTGGCATTTCTTTCTGGTCTTCCCGCCGGCCTGGAGATTTCTCAGGAGTTCGTAGATCACGAGCTGTGGCGCAGGCAACAGGGCTATGGCCGTGGCGGCCGGATGAAAATCGAGCGTGACACCGCTCGAATACTCTCGGGGATCCGCCATGGAAAAACCATTGGTTCGCCGATTTCCATGCTGCTCGAAAACCGTGACTGGAAGAATTGGCAGGAACAGCTTCCGGTCGAAAAAGGCGATCCCAGCCTGCATAAGAGGGTTGCATCGCCGCGCCCGGGCCATGCCGACCTGGCAGGTGCCCTGAAGTACAACTTTTCGGAAGCCAGATACGTTCTGGAGCGGGCTTCGGCCAGAGAATCCGCCGCGCGGGTCGCCGTCGGAGCCCTGGCAAAGTTATTTCTGCAGGAGCTCGGCATCGAGGTCTTAAGTCATGTGGTGGCGGTTGGGGGTGCCAACGTTGAGCGCGAGGTCCCCTGGAAAGAGATCAAGGTAAGTTGCAGCCGCAACGAAGTGCTGCTCAACTGCGCCGATCCGGATTCGGAACAGCGGATGAAAGCCGAAGTCGATAAGGTTCTGCGTACCGGAGACTCTGTCGGCGGCGTCTTCGAGGTGGTAGCACATGGGGTGCCCCCCGGATTAGGCACCTATGCGCAGTGGGACGAACGGCTGGACGGCCAACTCGCCGCGGCGGTTATGTCCCTGCAAGCCGTCAAAGCGGTCGAAATCGGCGCGGGGGTGGCTTCGGCTTACGCTCCCGGGTCAGATGTCCATGACGAGATCGGATACGACCGCGCCTCTGGCTTTACCCGCACTCGCAACAACGCCGGGGGTATCGAAGGCGGAGTTTCGAATGGCCAGGAAATTCGCGTTCGCGGATACCTCA
>QHZX01000353.1:6763-8689 GCA_003224835.1 Acidobacteriota bacterium
AGCCGGAGTAGCTGGCGAGGCAATGGTTGCCCTGACTCTGGCCCGCTGCGCGCTGGAGAAATTCGGTGGCGACTCGATGGCCGAGACCTCGCGGAATTTTCGTGGATATTTAGAGCAAGTGAAAAATTACTGATCTCTGTTCGCTGACCACCGCACATGATCTATCCCATCGTGAAGTATGGAAATCCTGTCCTGGAAAAACCTGCCGCGCCAGTGACCGAGTTTGACGACGAGTTGAAGAAACTGGTCGCCGATATGTTTGAGTCCATGTACGAAGCCAAAGGCGTCGGTCTGGCCGCGCCTCAGATTGGCATTTCGAAGAGGCTGGCCGTCATTGACGTCAGCTTCAAAGAAAATCCACGAGAAAAATTGGTGCTTGCCAATCCGGAAATTATTGACACTGAGGGGAAACAGACTCAAAGCGAGGGTTGTCTCAGCATTCCGGATTTTCGCGAAAACGTGACCCGGGCCAACAAAGTTACCATCCGCGCCCAGGACGTGAACGGCAAATGGTACGAAAAAACTGGCGAAGAACTCCTCGCCCGCGCCTTCCTCCATGAGACCGACCACCTGAATGGAAGACTCTACATCAGCCATTTGAGCGCGCTTAAACGCGATCTGATCAAACGCAAGATCCGCAAGCTTGTGAAAGCCGGCGAGTGGAAGTAGAACACTAAGCCCTGAGTTGACTGTGGAACTGCGGGCGCTCTCCCCGTAGGAAGCCTACTTCCTTACCATTAGAATGACTCAGGCAAATGTATTTCCTTTACAGCGCTTTGCTCGCTGCGGCCCTGCTGCTCGGGAGCCCCTACTGGCTCTTTCAAATGCTGCGCCACGGCAAATATCGCCGCGGACTAGGTGAGCGTTTCGGGCGAGTGCCAAAAAGAATTCGTCAGGATACGAGTCATTCCATTTGGGTGCACGCCGTTTCGGTGGGCGAAGTCCTGGCCGTCAGTGAACTCGTTCGCCAGCTGCGGTCCGAATACCGTGACCACCGGGTCGTAATCTCAACTACGACTGACACCGGCCAGAAATTGGCAGCCTCCCGCTTCGGAGCAGAAAGTGTTTTCTACTTCCCATTTGATTTTGAATTCTGCGTGCGGCCTTATTTCGCAGCGCTGCAGCCCGAACTGATCGTGATTGCCGAAACCGAGTTCTGGCCGAACCTCCTGCGCACCGCGTACCGGCGCGGAATCCGCGTCGCCATCGCTAACGCACGAATCTCCAATCGCTCCCTGCCCGGGTACCGGCGATGGAAACCGCTTCTGTCTCGTGTCCTCCGCAACGTTGATCTTTTTCTAGCTCAAAGTCCCGAAGACGCGCGCCGCCTGATCGAAATCGGAGCCGAGACAAAACGCGTCCAAGTAGGAGGGAATCTTAAATTTGATATTTCCGCGCCGCCCACGCCCCCGATTATCCAGCAATTGCAATCAGCCCTGACCTCCTCCGGCGCCGGGCCAGTCCTGGTTTGCGGAAGTACCGTCGATGGCGAAGAAGCTCTTCTCCTGGACGCTTTCAAAATCTTGCGAACTAGCCACCCCTCGGCCGTAATGCTCCTTGCTCCTCGTCATCCTGAGCGGTTTGAGCGAGTAGCGGACCAGCTTCGGCAATCGGGACTTAAATTTTCGAAACGCTCAATCTGGAACGGCGACCCCCTTGCCGGCGGCATCCTGCTCGTTGATTCCATAGGCGAGCTGGCGAGTCTTTACAGCTTGGCCGATGTCGCTTTCGTCGGAGGCAGCCTCGTGCCTCGCGGCGGGCACAGCATTCTCGAGCCAGCGCAATACGGCGTCGCAATTCTTGTCGGCCCGCACACGGAAAATTTCCGTGACATGGTCGAACTGTTTCGAAGCCCGGATGCAGTTCGCATCGTCGGCCCGGCTGATCTGACTCGAACACTTCTTGATTTGCTGGCGAACGATGATG
>QHZX01000511.1 GCA_003224835.1 Acidobacteriota bacterium
TCATTCGCGTGTCCTTAGTAACAATTTCGCACACTTACTTCGACGAGAGCTAGATGAAAAGCGCCTTCAAGAAAACGTCTCGTTGCCTCCGTGACCGGCAATTTTTGCGACAAATCATTGAAACGGTGGCTGAGCGCGGAAGGAATCGAATCCACAACAAAACGTACTTTCAACAACATGCAGAGCCACGGATGACACGCAAGGCCATGAAAGGCAATTCAAGCCACGCAAACAGAGCGCGTATAGAGCGCGCGTTCGCGCGGTCTTACACTCTTCTCTTGCGCGAAGTTTCCCTGAAATACCCGATTTGCAGCGTAGTGTGCAGCAGGTGCTCGTGCATCATTTCGACCCCGAGACGCCACGAAGTTACCTTCTTGAAAAACGAACTTTTTCCTCGCTAGGCGCAATGTGGCGATACCATTTACTTCGAGCTCGTGAGGCAGTACCGGGTCTCGAAGAGATTTCTGGGTTAGACTTTACAGCATTCCCAATTCTGAACCGGCAGCGGTGTAAGCTGTCACCGTCCCGTCTATGCTTCGCAAAGTCATCTACAGTATGGCCAGCAGCGCCGATGGTTTCATCGCTCGCCCGGACGGTTCGGTGGACTTCCTCGACCGCCCGCGCCCCAAGCATATGTATGGCATGAGGGAGTTCTATGGTTCCATCGATACCTGTCTGATGGGACGCAAAACGTATGACTTCGCCGTCGGCCACGGCATGCGCGACGCTTATCCCGGTAAGAAGAACTTCGTCTTCTCTCGCACGCTGAAGAAAGTGGCGAGTTCGAAGGTCAGTCTCGTGCATGAACATCCCGCTGCCGTCGTGCGCAGGCTGCGCGCGGAAAAAGGCAAGCACATCTGGGTCGTAAGTGGCAGCGTTGCCGGTGCTCTGCTCGATGAAAGCGAACTCGACGAAATCATCGTGAACATCATTCCGGTATACATCGGTGAAGGCGTTCCCCTCTTCGCTGCGCGCCACCGGTCGGTTCCTTTAAGACTGGTCGCGACGAAAAAGTTTTTCGATGGAGTGGTGATGCTCCACTACCGAGTAAAACGCTAGAACGTCTGACGAAATTCTTTCCACCAGACCGAGCCCATAGCACGCAGGCCTGGAAGAATAGCCCGTCAATCAAAGGCTGAGAGTGGAATCGGCGTTTGTGATTACAAATGTTGCAGCATCCACGAGGAAGCAAAAATTCATGCCATAAAGAACCTACCGCCGACCCGCACGATCGGCGGCAGCACGTAAGGCAGCTTCACTCTGTTCGTCAGGTTGACAGGACACCCTGCGGGCAAGCTACTGAGAAGCGCGTGTGCTATGGAACGCTACCTCCTGCCATTTGCCTGCTTGTTTCACGAATACGCGCGTGACCTGAATATGCCCGCTGATGTCTTGTCCCTTGTTAGTGCCCTTCACATCAGCAGCGTACGTAGCAACGGCGGCATTACCGTAGACGCGAACTTTCACATCACTTGTTTCAACTGACTCCATCTTCACATCCCCGCTCTTGATCGCATTTATCCAGTCACTTTTGCTCACGCGCTTGCCATCGGGGCCGACCCGGCTGTAGTCCTCGGCAGCGTTCTTTTCCAGATACGACGTGTCGCCTTTCAGAACGGCTTGTCGTGATTGATTGAGCAACGCCTTGATTTGATCTTCGGCGCCACTAGCACTCTTCTTGCCTTGCGCGATCGCGCTCGAAGAGAGACAAAGCGCCGTCCACACCACTAAAGCCAGTGTCGTCGTTTTGCTTTTCATGTGTTCTCTCCTGTTCTGTAATCAGACTGAACGAGCAGGAATGCTACTAGGCCGCAAGAAGCCAGTCAAAGACTAAGGTAGGAAGCCTCTTTTGAAATAACCCCAGATTGAAACGGAATTATTTCGGCTCGGTCACCTCATGAAGCCCAGGTGGTCGGGTTGAAGTCAAGGTGACTTACTGCTACGCAGTCGTGGCTCTAGCTGTTGCCCGGCGTAGTGTCGAGGTCGTTTCGATTGGCTGATGGGTTTTCAACCATTTGGCAACTTCAGTGTGCAGCACGTCGTGCAGCCTGGACTTCGTCTTCGCCCAGAATACGCCATTCTCCGTTGCTGGCACGGAACTCGACGCGACCCTCGCGCAAGCGGTATTCGTTGAAATCATGGCCGGAAAAGATCAGACGAAATGTTGGGTATGTCACTCATCGTGACAACCGGCTGAGCGCCTCCAGCATCTGGGGTCGGAAATGGCATTTTTGGCTCGCCAAAGACGATAAGAAGTT
>QHZX01000509.1 GCA_003224835.1 Acidobacteriota bacterium
CTCTTCGGAGCAACTCTTTTGGGCGCCGGCCTCACCATTGCCAAAGCACAGGAAGCGCCAGAAGGAACTACGCCTCCGCCTAAAATACTGCTCATCTCCCGCGAATTCCTGAAGCCCGGCAAAGGCGGAAGCGGCCACGAGAAGTCTGAAAGCGCATTTGTCCAGGCATTCGCTAAAGCCAAATGGCCCACGCACTATTTCGCGGCAAATTCGCTCACCGGGAAAAACCGTACTCTATTTTTTGTTCCCTACCCCTCGTTTGAGGCTTGGGAGAAAGACAATCTAGCGCAGCAGAAGAACGCCACGCTCTCTGCCGCCTTGGACCGCGCTGCTGCCGCTGATGGTGAACTGCTCAGCGAGACTGACACCGGCATATTTATGTACAACGAAGAGCAGAGTTTGCGCGGGCCGGTTGACATTGCCCACATGCGCTACTTCGAGATTTCGCTGTACCGTGTGCGGCCGGGACATCGCAAGGAATGGGGCGATCTGGTCAAGCTGGTAAAAACGGCTTATGACAAGATACCCGACGCGCATTGGGGAGTATATGAACCTGTCTACGGTCAAGAAGACGTCACCTATCTGGTGTTTGTCCCCATGAAGTCTGCTGCCGAAATCGACAAGACCATGGAGAACGACAAGCAGTTCGTAGAAGCGATGGGCGAAGATGGGATGAAGAGGCTCAGTGAGCTGGAGTCGTCCGCAATCGAGTTCACTCAGACCAACCTCTTTCAGTTCAGTCCCGCGATGAGCTATCCCCCAGATGCCTGGATAAAAACGGACCCGGATTTCTGGAAGCCGAAAGCGGCAGCATCAAAAGGCGCGCCTAAGTCCGAAGCCAAACCTGCCGCCAAACCGTAATCCTGCGCCGTAACGAGGACAGCCCTCGGTGGCTGTCCTTTTTTAGTTGCTAAATCTCTGGGCGAACAAATGGCGAATATGTTAAGATTCCTTCGTTATGGCTCGCCGTCCCGACCTGCGCAACGGAGTACACGGCGTGGACGATCTTCGAAAGCAGGAGATCATGAGCCCTGACGATCTGAAGCAGCTGCGAAGCAGTCTCTCACGTCTCGGTCGCAGTGCTGCTCTGCAGGCCTACCACACCGCTTACGCCCGCTGCCGGATGGTCAATGATCGCGTGCCCAGCGCCCGCTCCATCCAGGAATTGGTTCAGGTATGGAAACAGTTGTGGAAACGACGTTGACGGCCATGTGGGTCGGGCATTCCTGTCCGGCGCCTTCATTGATTAACAACTGATCGGAATACTCCAGGAAATCGAACCACGCTATCGACAAGGTAAAATCAGAAGCGCAATGCCACACACCCTGGACGACACAATCTCGCTTCTCACTCGCACCCCGGCGGCTCTAAATGCGCTTCTCCGCGATTTCCCGGGAACCTGGACGCAGTGCAACGAAGGCGAAAATAGTTGGACTGCCTTCGACGTGGTAGGCCACCTGATTCACGCCGAGCGCACCGACTGGATTCCACGCGCAAAGATCATTCTGCAATTTGGGGACGCGCAGCCGTTTGCCGCCTTCGATCGTTCGGGACACGAGCGCGAATGCAAAGGCAAGTCGCTCAGTGAATTATTGGATGAGTTCGCGCGGGTGCGTGCAGATAATGTCGCGGAATTGCGGCGCTTGAATTTGCAGCCCGAGGATCTCGATCGCCGCGGACGCCACCCTGCTTTAGGCGCGGTTACGTTATCAGAGTTGCTGGCAACCTGGGCAGTTCACGACTTAACTCATCTGCACCAGATCTCCAGGACCATGGCCCATCAATATCGCGAAGCTGTGGGTCCGTTCCGCACATACCTGGGCGTGCTGCACTGTGCCGGCCACAGCTCGTAGCACGCTGTCTGCATCGGCGCCGCCCATGCCCTTTAATTGTTCCAACGGATCAGGGCCTTCTTTGCCCTCGCATGTTCAGATCTCAGTGGTCTTTCGCCTTGAGCATAAGTAATGCTCGATCGCTCTCGTAGATCTTGCTCTTGCGCCAACTCGGTCTGTGAAGCGTGCAGAGTGTGTTCTGGCATCCTGAATACCTGCGGTTCAGCACTCAGCGAGTAGCCGATACTCGTTTGTCCGGCCGCTCCAACAGCGCAGAAAATGCAGGCTAGAAACAGGAAAAAGGAACTCTTCATTTCTTAATCTCCAACGCCAGAAGCAACGCCTGTTTGCGGCGTGCGCACGGCCTGCCTGATCTAAAGCAACCCCGTTACCAAACTCTAACCTGCAAACCCTTAAACGGCTGAGCTATCGGGCCCATACATGAGCTGCCAGCGCACGGAGTGCATTTATTTGCACATTATTATTGGAAGTCATGGGAACTTTCTTAAATCTGGTTGCGTAACTCTCCCTAGGCCTCGTAATCCGAATCGTTCTGAAAGGACGAATATGACAACCGTGAAAAGCGCCTTCCCTGCTGTGGCTTTGTCCTCGGCCATTCTTTTGGCTGCGACCCTGGCTGTCGCCGCTTCCGCCACCCGATATCTTCATGTGAAAGTCACCAACCCGACTACGCACGAACTGGTTCGCGTTAATGTGCCGCTAACCCTGGCTGAGAAGGTCATTCCCGCCATTAATCACGGAGAGTTGCGCGACGGCAAAGTTCACATCGGCAATTTAAACGCAGACAAGGTAAACGTGCGCGCCATTCTCGACGCGCTGAAAACCGCGCCCGAAGGCGAATTTGTCACCGTGCAGAACACCGGCGACGACGTCCGCGTCGCTAAAGAGCACGGGCAAGTTGTCGTGCACGTCATCGACAAAGAGTCGAAAGAAAATGTGGACGTGACTGTACCTTGGGATGTAGTTGAGGCTCTGGTTTCGGACACCACCGAGGACCAGCTCAACGTGGAAGCTGCCGTCAAAGCGCTTGAAACGGTCGGCGACACGACCCTGGTGAGAGTAAGCGGCCACGAAGAAAATGTCCGCGTCTGGGTCGACTCGCGCAACACCGATACGGAGTAAATACGAGGAAACTCCAATGATCTTCATTGCCAAGCTCGGGATCGGCGTATTAGGAACGGCGCTCGTCGGCGCGGCCGCGCTATCGAGCGAAGGTTTCATTTACGTTAATGTCCAGGAGAAGCATCCCGGTGGCACACACGTCAACGTGCTTGTCCCCGCGGCGCTCGTTCCGACAACGCTGCACTTTATTCCGCGGCACCATTTCGGTGCGGCACCGCACGACCTGCGAACTGTGCTGCCGATCATCGACGCCGCCATTCCTGCGCTCAACGATTGTCCGGACGGCTTGCTCGTCGAAGTCGTGGATCCTGGCGAACACGTTCTTGTCTCCAAGCGCGCTGGAGCGATTGTCGTGGACGTGAACGATCCCGACGAAACCGTACACGTTTCTGTTCCCCTGAGCGCCGCCCAAAGCGCAATTCACCAGATCGCTGAAGCCACGCCAGCAGACTGATCTGCGAAACCATTACTCATTCCGAATTAGTATTGTCATTCCGACCGAAGCAGGATCATTCCGCGAATGATCCTGAGTGGAGGAACCTGCTTCTCTCCTGCATGACATCCGAACTGTGATGTGAGTACTTCACAAACCCACCCCACGACTGCCACGCCCGGCATCTAACCTCACCGCCCGAATCCAGCCGCAAGGAGCAACTCAATGCGAACCGTCCGTTGCTGCATATTCGCGTTCATGGTGCTTTTGATACCAGGTCTTCCGCAGTCATCGCTCGCACAAGTCAACATCGGCGTCACGGTTGCGTTCGCGCCACCTGACCTCCCGGTTTATGAACAACCTATTTGCCCAGGTGAAGGCTATCTCTGGACGCCCGGTTTCTGGGCCTACGACCCCGATTTCGACGACTA
>QHZX01000354.1 GCA_003224835.1 Acidobacteriota bacterium
TATCAGCAGCAGACCGGCTACGTCGGCAGCGGAATTTCTGCCGCCTACGTCAAAAACCCGGAAGATGTGAATCAAGACGCGGATTACATCCGTCGAGTCACGTTCAATCTCGGAAGGGTCGCGCAAATCACTGCGACATCCTTATTACTAGCGCAACCACTTCTCGGAGGCGCGCCCCCGGCGAGTGCAGGTGTGCAGAAAGTCGTGGCGTTTTTGGACCGTGAAGGCGGAGCGTTTTTTCAGGAGTGGTCTGCGCTGTTTGTTGCGGGCGACGCAGCAGGCGGCAGGATCTGCTTTCATTATCCGCGATTGAGCACTGCAACAAGCGTCCATCCGACAGCTGCGACTCCGTCGCCATTTCAACGCGAGCAGGCGGTAGAGATCGCTAAGCCGATTGCTGCCGTGGCACTGCACGCCGCATTTATTGCCCTGCCACACACAGATGAAAATGACGGCCAAATCGCCGTTTGCTACCGCAGCTACTTTCCGGCTGCGATGTCGGCGCTGTACTGACCTGCGTTGTTTGGAATCGTCGGTTCATAGCCAAAATGTCCCACAGCAATGCCGTTGAATAATATGCGACTTCAAATTGATAATCTCGATGGCACCGGCCCGCGCGACTACACTTCGAACATCGATGCAGCCCGCTCGCCTCGAATCACACGCAAGCTGAATGAGGCGTCACAGTTCAATTTCAGTTTGGTCTCAGTCGGCACGAATTTCGTGGTGCCGCGACGTGGAGCCCGAGTCATACTCAGCCGAAGCAATGACCAGGAAGTCTTCACTGGATACGTCAAGACTGAATCCGAATTCGAGTATTTGGGTTGGGGTGAGCGCGGCGCAATGTACCGCTACAATTTCGTCGCGCAGAGTGATGAGCTGTTGCTCGATGAAAAGCGTCTCTCAACCCGGAGCCCTTTCGTGGCCCGAAGCGCGGGCGACGCACTCCGGCAATTGACCCAGGATGCCATTCCGGGGGCGTTCGGCACCAGCGCTGTCCAGAATTTGGACACGCTTCCTTATTATGTGCCCGACCCGCAACAGACCTGGTCGCAACACGCGGCAACTATCTCGACGGAAGCCCGCGCCAGCTACCGCGTTCTTGATGGAGCGGTGACGTTCGCGCCTATTGGCTCGGTGACCTATACACTCAGCGAGTCAGACCCGAACTTTTCTCCGCAGGGCCTAAGCCTTCAGCCGATTAACGCCGTCGTTAATGACGCGACGGTTGTTGGCGAACTCGAACCTGGCGCCTATGTTCGCGACTATTTCGTTGGCAATGGATTGTCGACGCGCTTTTACCTTTCGCAACCGCCGTTCACAAAACGCAGCAGAACCATCGTCGACGAAGAATACGCAACCTCGAGCCTCGATCCCACCCGATGGAGTGTTCTGGATCCTCGCGGCGCAGTGGTGGTTGGCGCAGGAAAGCTGCAGGTCGCGGGCGGCACTGGGGCAGACGGAGCGACCACAGTAAACTTCGTGGAACAAATCGAGCTTGGCGGTTCATGGGTGCTGGAGCATGGCAGTGTGGCTTTCACGTCGACCGTTTCATCCGGTATTCTCGGGGGACTGTACATAGGCGATATTTCTTCTGATGGGACTCTGGCGGGAAGCGCCTTGGTTACTGCTTCCGGCCATCGCTATGTGCTCGCTACACGTTTTTACTCGCAGGAGATTTACCGTCAGGAACAGATTTTTCACTGTGCGGCTAACCCGGCGGGCGCGGGCTTAGGCGGCACCCAAGTCGCCGCAAACGTCCGATTCGTGCTCGAAGTGCACGATGTTGATCCGACTAATCCTGCCACCATGGTTGCGTCGGCGATTGTTCTTTACGACGGCGTCATCTCAGACGCCCCGGCATTTTGCGCGTATGCGCTGGTGAACTCGCCGGGCCTGTATTGCGCGATTGCATTCACGCGGATCATTCAAGCAGTGGACGTCCAGGTGCGCACCTCACTTCCGGGCCAGCCTTACGTCACCCGTTTGGTTGGATCGCTGTCTTCCGGATGCGAGTGCAATGTCTTTTCCGGCACCACGCTCGACTTCTTCAGCGCATTTGTTCCGCCGGTCAATCAGCAGATTGAAGTACATTATCGCGGCCAGTACGGAAGCGATTCCTTGCTTTCGACTGTTGGCAGAGCGATGGCGCGAGTCACTAATCCGGCGAGTATCACTGCCGAGCAGCGCGGAATTGACAATGGCGTCCGCGGGACAGTGCGGCACGTGAAATACTGGAAAGTACGAAACCTGGAGCGACTTTTTACCGGGCGGAGCCCAGGATATATTTCCCGGCGCTGCGCTTAGCCTGAATGTCCCCTCATGCTCAGCGAATTTTGAAGCTGTGGTGCGCGAGGTGGAGATCATATTCGAAGATCTAGCCGGCGAGCACAGTCTCTACAAGATTCAGTTCGCAGATGATGCCGCCAGGACTTTGTCCTTTGTCACGGAGGCGGCGAAGGTAGCGATCGCGCTCAATATCGGTCCCATCACCACGGCTCAGGTGGGGAACACGGTGTTGCCGGATCTCACGTCGGCGCAGGTTACGCAGGTGGCCTCAACGACGACCAGCATCGATATTGGAATTTCGCCGCCCAGCGGCGGTGGTGTAGAGGTTCGATGGAGTGACTCCGGGTGGGGCCAGTTCAATGACCAGAATCTTGCCGGACGTTTTACCACGCAAACTTTTACGCTGCCGCGCCTTTCAAAAGTGCAGGACTATTTTTTGCGCCAGTTCGATGCCTCTGTGCCGCCCAGGTATTCGCGCGCCTCTGCCGCGCTCCATATTGATTTTCCGTTTTGAGAAGATTTTAGCCACTAGCCCCTGGTTTCTAGCAACCCAGGTTTTTGATGGCTCGAAATATTGGCTAGAAGCTAGTAGCTGATTTTTATGACCAACCGAACCCAAGACTCCGATGACACGACTCGCGCACACGATCCCACCAGGCATCCGCTCGTAATGCGCGTCACCGATAACGACTTCCAGTGCGAAGTACTCGAGAAGCTAGCGCGATTGGAAGTCAAAATGGAAACCCTGATTGGAAGCGGCCAGCCCGGCCGCATGAGCCTTATCGAAGACCGAGTCAACACGCTAGAGCGCAACGACGTACGTCTCGGAGTGTACGACCGCCTGGTGAATGCTGCTTTGACGACGGCTATCAGCGTATTGATTACGCTGCATGATCGATGGTGGAAGTAGCGACTTGAAAGGGTCGAAATCTTTGAGCCATTCGTGTGTTGTTTGCACAGCCACCGCTGTGAAGAACTGATCGTGGTTACCGATTTTAAGATCTGTTGCAGGGGGAGGAAGGTGTTCCCGATGCGCTACAAATTTGGAGCAGCCATGCTGGCTGTATTGATATGTTCGGGCTGCGCCATGCGCCAGAGGACATCATTCAGAGCCTCCGGTCGCAACACCGTTATTCGACCGGACTGCTTGACTGCGCCTATCGTGTTGCGAGATTGCGATTTCTCCAAGGAACCACCAAAGTGCAAATTAGTAACGGTACGATATCGGGCGAACTGCGCAGAGATACAGTTGAAAAACTCGACGGGCTTCGCGCCCAACTGAACCTACACCTGCGATCGCAAGCCTTCGAGCACTCTGTCCACTTCCTGCTCGGTGTTGTAGTGCACGAATCCGATCCGCAGGAAGCCGCCGCTTTGTTCGACGCCGAGCCGTTCGGTCAAATTCAGAGCGTAGTAGTTGCCGTCCCAGGTGAAGATGCCCTGTTCGCCGAGCGTCGTGGCGAGTTCAAGCGGAGTGTGGCCGTCGATTCGTACTGCGAATGTCGGGCAGCGTGATTCCAGCCTCGCCGGGTCACTGATTCCGTACAGCCGGAGCCCGGGAATTTTTCGCAGACCAGCAAGCATGCGCTCCATCAGCTTCCGCTCATGTGCTTGGATTGCGCCGTAGGCCCCCACCAATGCGTCGCGCCTGGAAACGGATGCGTTTACTCTTCCTAACTCCGCGAGATATTCCACACAGGCTGTAATCCCGGAGATGCATTCGTGATTCAGCGTGCCCCACTCCCAGCGCTGCGGAACCGCATTCGTATTGGCGCGCAGCTTGTAAGGCTGAAGGCGCGCCAGGTGTTCGCGCTTTCCATAAAGCACACCCATATGCGGACCGAAAAATTTGTAAGTGGAGCAGGCCAGAAAATCGCAATCCAACTCTCGAACGTCAATCGGCCCATGCGGCGCGTAATGGACTGCATCGATATACGCCATCGCACCGGCCTCATGCGCGAGGCGCACAATGGTCTTCACGTCGTTAATCGTTCCCACCGCATTCGAAGCGTATCCAACTGCAACGATTTTCGTGCGTGAATTAATTTTGCCCGCCAGGTCATCCATGTTGATGGTGCAGTCGTGCTCGTTAATGTCCGCGAATTGGATCTTCACCCCGCGTTCTTCCAGCGCGCGCCACGGCGAAACATTGGCGTCGTGATCGAGATGGGTGAGCAGAATTTCGTCTCCGGCTTTCAGCTCTCGTCCTATAGCCCGGCCGATGGCGAAAGTCAGCGACGTCATGTTCGGACCGAAAACAATTTCATCAGGATCGCAGCCGAGAAAATCTGCCATTGCCGAACGCGCATCGGCGATCACCTGATCGGTCTCGCGGCTGGTTGCGTAAGCCCCGCAAGTGTTCGCGTTATGAGTGCTGAGGTAATCCGAAATCGCCTCAATTACCCGCTGCGGAACTTGCGTCCCACCCGGTCCATCGAGGAATGCCACCGGATGCCCATTTACCTGGCGTCGCAAGGACGGAAATTGCGCCCGTACCAAGCCGAGGTCGAGGGGTTTTGTAGGGATCGGCCGCGCAGTCTCAAGAATTGAAGTTTTCATTTGAATTGAGAAAACAAACGCGGCAAGTTCTTTGCGCTCGCCGCGTCTTTCCGTAGCTTACTTTCCTGATAACACCGGCTGAAGGAAGCAGCCGCTCATCCCATCGTACTCACGCGCTCGGCCCGAATCTTAAATATGACGCGTGTTTCAGTAGGTTGGCGATACGGGTATTTGTCCACCCCTAAATACTTTTTTGCCATTGATAACGGTACGGATTATCCGGATCGATGATGGCCAGCGCGACTCGCGGGTCCCGCCGCATGTTCTTGTCTTTTTGCCGGCCCTTGGCGGTATTAACCAGGACCAGATCGCCTTCCAGGTCGACCCAAACGGGAGTGACTTGGGGACCGGCATCCGGCATCAGCGTTGCCAGGCTGGCGAATGCGCGTTTAGTAAAAAGATCGCGGTACTTATCTGGAATGGACTGCGACATGAGTTCCTCCTTGCTAGAACCCCAAACGCAGAATTATAGACGTTGGCAGCAGAGACGAGAGCGGCGCAGCGACACATTCCAGCAAATGACGTGTGCTACTTCACTGAATTGACCGCTGCTTCAACCACGCTGTCAATCACGTCGGTGACGCGCTTGGCTGGCGTACTCAAATTATTAGAGACAACCGAAAACACAATTTGTTCGCCTTTTGGCGTGACCGCGTATCCGGCAAGACTTTTCACTCCGCCCAGCGATCCAGTTTTTCCATAGATGTGTGCCGCAGGATTTAGATCTTTAAAACGATCGGTGAGGGATCCATCCATTCCTGCGACAGGAAGCGAATCGCGGAATTCAGAGCCCCAAGGCTGGCCGGCAGCGTACTGCAGCAGTTGCACAATCGCGTGCGGAGTGGCCAAGTTTTGCCGCGACAATCCCGACCCGTCATAAAAGTTGTATTCGTCAGTCGAAATTCCCGCATTGTTCAAAAATCCGCGAAGGACCTCCAGCCCGGCCTGCACCGTACCCGCGGTGCCTTTTTCGCGACCCAAAAGCCGCAACAGGATCTCCGCGTGAAGATTCTGGCTCACCTTATTGATGACCTGGATATCTTCCGACAGCGGGGCAGACTGATATTCCGCCAGGACCAGAGGTCCCGCAGGCGACGTGAGCCCGTTATCACCTCCGCCGCGGCTGGATGCAACCACGGTGCTTGTAAATGTCGAGAGATTTGCAAGCTCGGTGTGACGGGTGCGTTGTTTTCCGTAAACCGCGATTCCTCTCACTTCAAGCAGATGGCGAAAAACCGTAGCTGCAAATTCCGCCGGATCCTCGATTGCAAGGCCTTCATTGGCGCCGGTGTCGTCGATCGGAATCGTTCCCCACAAAGTCAGCTCGGTCGATCCCGGCTCACGATTTATATAAATTCTGCGTACACCGCCGGCCGGTGTCGTCATGAGCCGATTGTCGATGGTGTAGTAATCCGCAAATGGCAGGATGCTGACAAAAGCCTTGTCGCCGGGATGCGCACCCGGCAGGATGTTCACAAAAACCACATTGTCATTAATTGTAAGGGCCGAAACTGGCGCGCCATCCGCCCACACCAGGTCATCCTGGCTCCAGCCGTCCCCGTAGCGCTCAAACGCGAAGTATGAGTCGTCGGCGATCAAATCTCCATCGACGTATTTCACACCCTTTTTCGCCAACTCGTCCGCCAGTTGCTCCAGCACTTTGGTTGGATCGTCACCACGTTGCGTGCGCGTGGTGTAGGGAAGCTCGCGGCCGGAGAGAGTTGGATCGCCGCGGCCCACCAGAATAACGTCGCCGGTGAGCCGTCCATATTTATCAAGCGAGCCGTTGGTCTCAACCGTGGTGCGGAATTTGTACTCGGGACCGATCAGCGCGAGAGCTGCAGCGGTGGTGAACAGTTTGGTATTCGAAGCGGGAGTGAACAGCTTGCTCGCGTTGAGCGAATAAAGAACTTTTCCGGTTGTGGCCGAGGCAATTTCGATTCCCCAGAATCCGCGCGCCAGGTCAGGATCCGCCAGAATGGTTTCTATTTGTTTCTTGAGGGAAATGCGTGGTTGGTGGGGGGCCGCTAAGGCATCGGCGGTGAAGCAGACACACGCCAGCACGGCGCAAGTAATGAACGTGAGCAGTTGTCTATACATCATCTACAATGCCGATTTTAACATCCGGTCTGATGACAAGCTGAGCCCTGCGGTTTGTGCAACCCCGGTTCTTTTGTATAGACCGATGCCTCGCCTGCAGCAACTCCGCTGTGAAGTTGGAGGTCCAGGCGTCCTCGCCCGTACAAGAAAAGTACGCAGTGAGAGAATTGGAACATGCGTCCGGTCTTTACATGGAATCTTGGCAGCCGCGCGCTTGAACTTGGCAAGCGAACGCTGGTCATGGGAATTGTGAACGTCACTCCCGATTCTTTTTCGGATGGCGGCGAACATCTCGCGCCCGACGCGGCCGTGGCTCACGCGCTCAAGTTGCTCGACGAAGGCGCCGACGTTGTCGATATCGGCGGTGAGTCAACGCGGCCCGGAGCCAGAGTTGGCGCCGAAAATCCAGCAGTTTCAGCGGAAGTAGAATTGCAGCGGGTGCTGCCAGTGATTACCGGAGTTAAGAAGGCGCGCCCGTCCGCAATCGTCTCGATCGATACGTATAAATCAACCGTGGCGCGGGATGCAGTCGAAGCCGGAGCGGAAATCGTTAATGACGTTTCAGGATTGCAGTGGGATCCCGCGATGAAGGCGACTTTAGCGGGTCTGACCTGCGGGGTCGTGCTGATGCACACGCGTGGCCGCCCTGATGAGTGGCGCTCGCTTCCCACGGTTCTCGACATGGTTATGCTGACCAACCGCGAACTGCGACAACGTTCAGATGCGGCGGTGGCAGGGGGAGTTAAGCGCGATCGCATTGTTCTCGATCCCGGCTTCGGATTCGGAAAACGGTTCGAAGAAAATTATCCTTTACTACGCCGCTTCAGCGAATTTCAAGAACTGCGTTTTCCGCTGCTTGCGGGCGTATCAAAGAAGTCTTTTGTGGGACGCGCTCTGGCACAAAACGGAAAAGACGCCACCGTTGCCGGTCGCCAGTTTGGGAGTTTGGGCGCTGAGGTCGCGCTTGCGATGAAAGGCGCTCACATTATTCGGACCCACGATGTACGGATGTGTGTAGAGGCGCTTAGGCTAGCCGATCTGGCCGCGAGTTAACCGCGCTCCCAGTGGCTAAAGCCGTGGATCATGTGAGTGCTTTGTGGCACGACTGAAGTCGTGCCCTTCCCGGCCTTGCGAGCCAATTCAGAATGCGCGAGTAGAATCCAGCAGAATCGTGACCGGCCCGTCATTCACCAATTCCACCTGCATCGTTGCCTGGAACCGTCCGGTTTCGCACGTAATCCCGGCTTCGCGAATTTTGGAAACGAAATGTTCATACAGCCTGTGCGCGACCTCCGGAGGTGCGGCTTCGTCAAATGACGGGCGTTTGCCTTTCCGCACATCACCGTACAACGTGAATTGGGACACAGCGAGCACTGCCCCGCCAGTATCAACGAGGGATAAATTCATTTTTCCCTTTTCGTCGTCAAAGATGCGGAGGCTCACCAGCTTCGCGGCCAGGTACTCTGCGTCTGTTTGACTGTCCGATTTAGCAACCCCGAGCAGAACCAGCAACCCAGGCCCAATTCTTCCGACGACCTCTTCAACGACGTTCACCTGAGCCCGACTCACGCGTTGTATGACAGCTCGCATTAATTATTCACATTCTTTGGAGCGTAGCAGAGCAGAACGCAATCGGACTACTGAAGTCGTGCGCCCTGAGCGCGAATGAACGCTTCACTTGTTTGGACGCTCGGCCTGATTGTAGACTCCTGGTTCGAGCTTCAAGTGAATCGATCAACCGTCCTGCTGCTTTTGGCTCTCGCCCTTTCTGCACAATTGTTCGCTGAACACGGCCCTGAACATGGCCTGACTGAACGGGATCTGGGTGCGGTACATTTTCCGACTTCCTGCGCGCCCGCCGTACAGAATGAGTTTGAACGCGGAGTCGCACTGCTGCACTCGTTCGCGTTTGAGACGGCAGAGGCCACCTTCAGGCAGGTTGCCCAGCACGATCCCAAGTGCGCCATGGCGCATTGGGGCATCGCGAGAAGTTTCTGGCGATGGGGGATGCCCAATGCGGCAATTCGCGAGAACGGTTGGCATGAAGCGTCAATCGCAAATTCCCTGAACCCTTCCACTAAACGTGAGCGTGAGTACATTGCCGCTGTAGCCGCTCTATATCAGAATCCGAAAGATCGTGACAAGAATCGCTGGCAACGATACCTCGAAGGACTGGAAAGGCTACGTCGGGATTATCCCAACGACGATGAAGCCACAGCGTTCTATGCCTACGCTCTAATCGACGCGGACAAAGACGATGATCTTAGGCACGAAAAGCGCAGGCAAGCAGCCGCTCTGTTAGAGCCTCTGTTTGCAAAAGAGCCTAACCATCCCGGCGTCGCCCACTATCTGATCCATGCGTACGACAAGCCAGACTTGGCGAGTTTGGGATTGCCGGCCGCGCGTCGTTACGCGCTGATTGCCCCTGCTGCGCCGCATGCCCTTCACATGCCGTCACATATTTTTGCCCAGCTTGGGATGTGGCAAGAAGATATCCAGTCCAATTTGGGTTCGCTCGCAGCGAGTCGCAGCCCGGGCATTAGTCATATGGAAGATCAGGGTCACGAGTACCATGCGATGGAGTTCTTGATGTACGCCTATCTTCAATGTGGCCGTGAGGACGAAGCGAAGAAGCTTTTGGATGAAGTTAAGTCGCTTCCAAGAGTGAAGAGCATGTATGGGGATAGTTCCGATCCGAAAATATACGCCTTGGTCTCGTACTCAGCAGCTTACGCTCTGGAATTGCACCGGTGGACAGAGGCAGCTGAGTTACCGCTAGTGCCGGGCACCCAGGTTGGAGACGACACAATCACTTATCTTGGCCGTGCAATCGGAGCAGCCCGAGCAGGAGATGCTGCTCTCGCTCGCAAGAACATCGCGCAAATTGACTCTATTTATAGGCAAGTTGTCGCCAGGAAACTCCCATTCGCCGGATGGGTCAAGCAAGAAAAGGAAGAAGCTGAAGCGTGGGCTGATCATGCAGAGGGTCGTAACGACGAGGCGCTCCGGCCATTACAAGCAATAGCCAACAAGCAGCGAACCGGCACCTTTGGCGCGACTGGAGATCTTCCCGCGCGTGAAATGTTAGCCGATATGCTTCTGGAGATGAACCGTCCAGAAGACGCCTTGGTCCAATATCGACAGGCACTAAAGATAAATCCGAACAGATTTGATTCAGTTTACGGAGCGGGCCGGGCGGCCGAAATGGCTAAACATCCTCAGGAGGCCGCGACTTATTTTCAACGCCTGGTGCAGGTCTGCGCCGGAAGCAGGTCAACTCGTCCAGAACTCGCTTATGCCAGCCGTTTCCTATCCGAGGTGGCCACGAAACAATTCAACTTAAAGTAATCGCGTCATCCCATAACCGATGCAGGCTGACCCTTGACCCGTTTGACCGTAAACCCAGACAACAATTAGGATTTCCCTTTGCCCCGGCAGTCCCATCTAATTCTGAGCGAGGAAAATCATGGCAGCCGTTGATGAAAAAGTTAAACAGATTATCGTTGAGCAACTCGGAGTGGACGAGGGCGAAGTGACCCCCGCCGCTTCTTTCGTGGACGATCTTGGCGCCGACTCGCTGGACACCGTCGAATTGGTAATGGCGTTCGAAGAAGCCTTCGAAATCGAAATTCCCGACGAGGATGCGGAAAAAATCCGCACCGTACAGGACGCGGTCGATTACATCGGCAAGCACGCGAAAGCGGGGAAGTGACTGGTGCGGCGAGTTGTCGTCACCGGTATTGGCCTGATCTGCGCGGTCGGCAACAAAACTGATGAGGTCTGGCGGAACCTGCTGGCCGGCAAGAGCGGTATCGGACCTATTACCCAGTTTGACGCTTCTAAACACGCGTGCCAGATTGCGGCCGAAGTCAGGAATTTCGACCCGCTGAATTTCATCGAAAAAAAAGAAGTAAAGAAAATGGGCCGCTTCATCCACCTGGCGATGGCTGCGGCGGAAGAAGCGATGTGCATGTCCGGCTTGCAGATCACGCCGGAGAATGAGGAAAGTGTCGGCGTGCACATTGGATCGGGAATCGGCGGATTCGACATCATTGAGCGCGAGCACACGGCGTTAATGGAAGGTGGTCCGCGCAGGATTTCTCCTTTCTTTATTCCTGCGGCCATCGTGAACCTGGCGGCCGGACACGTCTCCATGCGTTTTGGCGCGAAAGGGCCGAACGAAGCCACGGCCACCGCATGTACTACGAGTGCGCATTCCATCGGCGATTCTTTTCGCATTATTCAGCACGGCGATGCCGATGTGATGATTGCCGGCGGCACTGAAGCGGCAATCACCCCGCTCGGTGTTGGTGGTTTCGCCGCGATGCGTGCGCTTTCCACGCGCAATAACGAGCCCGAAAAATCCAGCCGCCCATGGGACCGTGACCGCGACGGATTTGTGATGGGCGAAGGCGCCGGAATTCTCATCCTTGAAGAGTTGGAACATGCCCGCGCGCGTGGGGCCAAGCCAATCGCAGAAGTCGTAGGCTATGGCATGAGCGG
>QHZX01000355.1 GCA_003224835.1 Acidobacteriota bacterium
TGACACCTTTTGCCGGCGCAATTATGGCAAAAACTGTTGACCTCTCGACCAATTGCTGCGAAGACGATCTCACATTTTTCGCTTTGGTTTACAAAGACTACGATGCCACGGCGGGCTGCCTCAGGGACCTGCGCAAACATTATCCGTCGAGCCGCGTTGTCTTACGGTCTGACGGCGATCCGGATCCTCGCTTCCCGCTGCTTGCCATCGGTCATAAGGTCGACTTTCGCAGAGAGTCGCGATTATTCGGTATTGAAAACGGCGGCGCGGTCATCGAACGCATGTTAGAGATTTTTCTTGAAAGACCAACTCGATACTTGTTCAAAATCGATCCCGATACTGTGATTCATCGGCGATTCAAATATCTGCCGGTTCGCAGCGGTGTGTTTGGAACGCTGCAATGTGAGGAGGAAACTCCCTCCGTTCAGGGCGGATGCATCGGGTTTTCTCGGGATTCCGCCGACCAAATCCTGCAATCGCGAATGTTGAGAGATGACCGCTTGAAAGAGCCGGCCAACTTCATCAACGATTCACCTTACTTTTTTCGCATGACGGATCGCGCCAACCGTTGCGGCTTAGCTAGCTTTGACTGGATCGTGCCATGGGTCGCCAGCGAACTGGGGATTTCCCTATATCGCTTTGACGAAGTCAACTGCGGCTGGCAACAGCCACCGCCAAATCCGGAAGGTCGTTATGCCGTAAGCCATCCTCGCGCTAAATAGGCCCTTGCGACTTGCCGTAATGATCTGAATTGCAGAGAATATGCGTGTTTGCAAATTCTCTCGCTTCGCTTGCAGGAAAACTTCAGCTCATTGAGCGGGTGAAACCATATTCAGTTCAGAAGGAGATATTACTTGTGGCAAAAGCAGCTCCAGCACCAGCCAAAACATACCAATGGGAATTACTACAGAATTCTCCGGTCGCAAATTCACGAACAGACGATATCTGGTTCTTCGACGAGTTGACCGGATGGCTGGTCAACAGCAGTGGATATGTCTGCAAGACAGACGATGGAGGATCCAATTGGACTCCTAAGTTTTTTCTCGCGCCCAATCTTCCCAGCTTCCCCTATCTACGATGCATGTCCTGGGCCAACCGAAAGATCGGGTGGTGCGGTGCAGTCACCGGAGTTGACGTTGATTCGATCACCTCACCGAGCCAATACATTCGCACCCTCTTGCACCAGACGACAGATGGCGGGGAAACCTGGAAACCTGTCGAGAACCTGCCCGAGGGATCGCCCGGGGGAATCTGCGGCTTTCACGCCGTCAACGAACGCGTCGCTTACGGCTCGGGAACGAACGATCCCGGACTGCCGGGCCCGGCAATCATTAAGACGAAGGACAACGGCGCGAGCTGGGAACTGATTGACATGCGGAAGTATGCGTCTAACCTGATTGACATTTACTTCTTTGATGAAGACAACGGCTTTGTTGTTGGTGGCCTGATCGACCCGAGCTCCAAGGTTGATCACAAGGCCTATCCGCCGCCGCGACTAAGTCGCTATGGACAGGTCAAGCCGGTAATACTGCGCACGCGTGACGGCGGAAAGTCCTGGACCAACACCTCAGCCAACATCAAAACTTTCGAGAGCGGAGAGTGGGGATGGAAGATTCAGTTCCTTAATGAGAAACATGGCTTCGTCGCGCTCGAGAACTTCCGCGATGCATCGATCCTGGTGACAAAGGATGGAGGCAAGTCGTGGGTGAAGAAGCACGTCGCTAAAGACCAGCATCCAAAGTCTCGGGCCATCAACAACGACTTAGAGGGGATCGGCTTTATCAACGAACGCCAGGGATGGGTCGGCGGATGGGGTTTTCAGGATCTGAGCGCCCCGGTCGGTGGTCTCGAAAATAGTTACACCGAAGACGGCGGCGAAACATGGATTGCTCAAGATCACTTGCCTGATCCCGACACCAGGATCCATAACGATCCACGCTACCGCATCAACCGCTATCGTTTTGTAAAGAACCTCGCCGGAGACGTAACCGGGGGATACTGCTCGGGCCAACAGGTCTTCAATCTGAGCATCGGCGGCGGTAAGAAGGGCGCGTTTGGCGCGCGCACGCAAGTGATGATCGCGGCCAAGGGGCGCTTCGAGCCGGCCAATTCGACGCAGGGCTCCGTCACGCCTGCGCCGGGCGGACAGAGTAAGACCTCCACCTTGACGAAACAGCAGGCCTTCGAGACAGGTCAGAGCTGGCAGTTGGCCCAGTTGCCGAACGATGATGGCACAGTCGAGATCAGCTACACATTACCGGAGGACACCGAGAATGTTTTCGTGGGACTCTGGAATAAGTTTGCCTTCCACGTCCGCACGCTGGTGAGCGAGAAGAAGCAGACTCGAGGGCGACACACCGTGACCTGGGATGGAACAGACGATCGGGGAAATCCCGTCGGCCCGGGAGTCTTTATCTGCCGGATGTGCAGCGCCGGCGAGAAAGGGTCCAGCCAGTTGATCGAGTTGCAGGGCGCGTTCTAATCCCGATAACCGCGGAGCCTTGAACAGGGTACTAGTGCAATTATGTCGTAACGAAAAAGGAGAAAACAGATGGCCACCCATACAAGAAAGAGTGCGTGGAATAACAGCGGCACTTTCAAGAATCAGGATCTCTTGTGGTACGCGAAGGGCGTCGGCGTGATGCAGTCGCGCGCTCTAAACGATCAAAAAAGCTGGTGGTTCTTCGGGGCGATTCACGGACAGGAAATAAGCTTGCCCCAGTTTCCCGGCTGGGGACACCTCCCTTCACCGCCGCAGGTGCCCACCACCCCGCTACCAACGCTGACCGTCAGAAGGCTGTATTGGGATCAGTGTCAGCACCAGACTTGGTATTTCCCTCCATGGCACCGTGGCTATCTGATCGCTCTGGAGGCGCAAATCCGCGCGGCCGTGGTGACTATCGGTGGTCCTAAGACCTGGGCCTTGCCTTACTGGAATTACTTTGGCCCAGCCAATCAATATGAGATTCCGCCTGCCTTTACTCAGCAGAAATTACCGGACGGGACGCCGAATCCGCTGTTCGTAAAAGCCCGTTACGGACCACAGTCGAACGGTAAAATCTACGTTGAGATTCCTCCGGCATCAGAAAAGAATATGAACAATACCGTCTATACCGGCAGCAACGTGGTTACCAAGTTCCCCGGCTTCGGCGGTCCAAAAACAGGTTTCTCGCATGGGGGTGGAACCAACGGAAACCTCGAAGGCAATCCGCATAATCTCGTGCACGTTGACGTCGGCGGCAACGGGCCTAATAACACCTATGGATTGATGAGTGATCCGGGTCTGGCAGCGCTCGATCCGATCTTCTATCTACACCATTGCAACATCGATCGGATGTGGGCGGCGTGGAACGCGAAAGGAAACACCAACCCCACTGATCAGAACTGGCTCAAAGGACCCGCCGCTGTCGGTGGCCGGAAATTCGCAATGCCAATGCCGGACGGGAGTTCCTGGATCTATACCCCAGCCGACGTAAACAGTTTGAGTCAGTTGAATTATACTTATGAAAGCTTAACGGTGGCGGCCCAGGCGATCCAACCGGCTAACAAGATGGCGCAGAGGCTGGGCAAATTACGAGCGGCCTCCGCAGCAACCGCAGCAGCCACAGCAGGAGCGGGAGGAAGTATGGATACAGGGGATAATGCTGAACTTGTCGGAGCCAATGAGGGACCCGTTCAGTTAAAGAGCTCAGGAGCCCGTGCAACAGTCAAACTTAATGCCAAAGTTCAGAAGAAGGTGACCAGGAGTCTTGCGGCAGCTTCTGAAGCGTCGCTGCCTGACCGAGCATATCTCCAGCTTGAGAATGTTCGAGGAAACATCGACGCTAATAAACTCGACGTCTCGGTCAATCAACAGCACGTCGGAACTGTGGCGCTTTTCGGACTTCGGAGAGCTTCCTTAAAAGACGGCGCACATGGCGGCGAAGGGCTCACTTTCGTGATAGACATCACGGACGTCATTGACAATCTGTTCGTTGACAATGCGCTCGATGCGAATTCGCTCGACGTGAGAATTCTGCCCAGTAATCCTGTTTCGGATGCTGCGAAGATCACCATTGGGCGAGTCAGCGTCTACCGGCAAGGACAATGACGATAAGCGGTCAAGAGCGTGCCCGGATATATATTCCGATACTGCTCATAAGCGCGATCGCGTGGATGATGCTTCTGGTTAACCCCGGAAGCATCATGACTCTTACCCACTGTCCGGTCACAGACTCGGGAACATCGCTGGCTTCATTTCAGATGCTGCTGGCAATGAACCCACCGTCTTCGATTACGGCTGGCTGGGCCCTTATGCTGGTCGCGATGATGTCGGCTACGTTGATTGCGCCGATCGGTCACATCTTCGAGCGCAGCTTCAAACGCCGCCGCGCCCGGTCCGTTATTCTGTTCGTAGTAGGATATGCCGCCATTTGGATGACGGCCGGCAGTATATTCCTGGCAGTAAAGCTCGCGCTGAGCCTGCTTGCGCCGCAATCATATTTGCCCGCGGTCGTAGTGGGTCTTATCGCATTCGTATGGCAGTGCTCTCCCATAAAACAGCGGTGCCTCTATCGCGGCCATAATCATAGTGAATTAGCCGCGTTCGGGATCGCCGCAGATCGTGACGCTCTTCGTTTCGGGATTACACATGGACTTTGGTGCGTCGGATCGTGCTGGGCGTTGATGTTATTTCCGATGCTCCTGGCGCAGGGGCACTTGGCCGCGATGGCTGCCGTGACCTTTCTAATGATCAGCGAACGCCTCGAACAGCCGCAGCCGCTGAGTTGGACCCTGCGCATCCGTGGGAAGCTGATGCGGATTGTGATCGCCCAGACCTGGATACGTCTGCACCAACTCCGGTGAAGTTCCGGGCCGTCCTCTTCTGTTAGATCGCTCGATTTTACGCGTCGCCTGGGGGGTCATCTTACCTGGTGGTAATCGCAGACGAAGCCTTCGATCATCGATCGACCGACGCCGAAAGCAGTTCGGTCGCAGTACTAGAGTGGCAAGCGTGGGAAGGTTTTCTGCTGCGTCACGTTATCGGCGATGACGCGGTGCGGATCGAGACCGATCCCTTTCAGGAATTTCCGTCAGCGCAATTCGATCGCGTTTGCGATTCATGCACCGCAGTTTGTTTCCAAATCAACCTGTCACTTCGTAGCCGATTGCCTCTCGGCATCCGTGAACTTACCAATCGCTTCATGGCGCGCGGCGTCTATGTTATCAACGGATTCGTTCAGGACATCCGCAAGTCGACCCTCCACACACACCTCGAAACCATCGGCCTGGCTTCGCCAAAGGCCACGCCATCCGGTTGTCCTGACGAACTCTTGTTTATTAAGACTGACCTCAACTACGGAGGGGAGTTGGAAAAGTCTTTGCCCAGAGAGAGCATCGCGGCCGCCGGCCTGGAGCATTTAATCTCTCAAGACATTGGGGCCTACCGCTACCAAACCGTAGTCCGGAAGATGCTTCCAGAAAGTACGTGGACTGATTCCGCCGTTGTGATTGAAAAGTATATCGCCAACTCTGAAGATTCTTTCTATCGCGTTTACTTTTCAGGAAAGCAAATCATCATCGTCAAGGCTTTTGCGCCGCGCATCATCAAGAAACTGTCAGGCGATTCACGCGACACGAACTTTGTCACCGATCTCGAACACCTGAAGGCGGGCACAGATAACTCGGAGATTAGCGCGACGTTGAAGCGAGACGTGGCGATCTTCGTTGAGCACACTCCGGTGGAGTTTGGATGCATCGACATTGTGCATGACGGTCAAGACAATCATTACATCATCGACCTTAACCTGACACCTTACGCGGGAACGAGGACCCACGATCCGTTTTTAACGAAGTTCCTGCGATTGGGGATTACGAACGCTGGGCGGCGCAAATTGTGCGATTTTGTCGGCTCACCGCTTCTTGCTGAATAGCCTCAGACGGCGGCAAGGCCCGGCCCACTATCCGGCGGAGATAAGAAGCGCAGCCTAGAGTTTCGTTTATGGCCGCTCACCATCACACACCCCTGGTCCGGGTAGTCCGCGCGATCGTGAACCCTGGTAAAATCAGGTCGCGCATAGCGAGCCGTAAAGCTTAAGCGAGGCAGCGCGGTGGAATTGGATGGAGAATTATGAAGCAGGTCATCGAACAGCATGAAGTGCCCTGCGGGCATTGAACAATCGACGATACGATCAGATTTGCGTGGTATTGCCGCGCGGGTGAAGGTACTCCAGTAATGGCTGTCGGGCAGCACCGGCAAATGCTCTCGCGTATGGGTGTGACTGCCGGTGATTACCCGCATTGCGCCGTTCTCCGGGGTCGCTTCGTCGACCGCGAGCCACATCGTGACGAACCCTTTCT
>QHZX01000514.1 GCA_003224835.1 Acidobacteriota bacterium
TTTGTTGGCTTCAATCGAGGTTTGTACGGCGCGCAGAGCAACGCGAGGGATAGCGGCATGAGCTGCGGTGTTCAAGTAGGTTGCGTCTTCAATCTCGAACCATTCCTTGCGCCAGTCAGTTGCGGTTTGTGTTGTGACCATAAGTCTCCTTCTCGGTATCAGCACTGCACTCCGACAAATTCGAATCGCGCGGCCCCGCCTAAAGGGCCCCCTAAGATGCCAGCCAATTTTGTTAGTGGTGACAGCTTGCTAATCACAGGTTTTCCTCCTCCGGAGCGTTGGCACACCCGCGCAATCGGTCTACTTCCGCCACAAAGGCGGCCCATTTGCGTCGCCCGAACCGTTCGACCACTCTGGTCTGCACTTGTTCCCATTGTTCTCCCGCATCTTCGAGAAGTCGGTACCCTTTGTGAGTAATGACCGCCGTAAGGGAGCGCGCGTCTGTTCCAGCTGCGATCTTCAGCCATTCGTCTCGCACCATGGGATCGAGGGCTCGATAGAGCGAGGACCGATCCATTTCCAATTCTTCGGCAACATGCGTAAGAGGTTGGCTCTTACTGCGGTCAATGCAGCGCAATATTGCAAGCTGAGTGACGTTTATCGGCGAAGTAGCAAGCGCAGCATCATAAACTCGGCCCAGAACACGGGAGAGCTTCTTGATCGAGGTGCAAGCACAGGGTCGTGGAACGCTCTTTTTAGGCATAATGATGTGTATACATCATTTATAGTAGCACGACTGATCTTGGGATAGGAGCGCAGAGAAAGGACAAAACAAATGGAACAGCTGGTGGTTTATCGCACAGTGGAGGTCGATGGACTCTTATTTTCACAGAGAAGCAGGGCCGAAGGACCGGCCCACAATTCTTTTACTGCACGGTCCCATCATCGTCGCGAATGTTTCAGCCGCTGCTGACAAACCTTGCAGACAGCTACCATCTAGTCGCGCCTGACTATCCCGGTTACCGACATAGCGACTGGCCCAGACCCGTAAAAACGTCGAGACGGACATACGAAGAAGAGACATTGGCTTCCTATTCCTTCATCTGAACAAATTTAAAAGGCAAAGAACCGGATTGCCATCCAATGCCGGCCAGAGTTCGCGCCTCAGCTCACAATCATTTTTTCAATGGTTGAGGGGCGAGGCTCCCAGCGCCATGGCACTCCAATCTCGTGCGCCCGCCGACCTACCATGTAGGTCAAACGGTTAGTGCATGCCCTAGCCAGCGCGGCCACCGCCAGCAAAAGCAGAGGCACGATCAGAAACACAGCCGGATCATGGGGGCGAACACCATAGAGCAAACTTGCCATCATGGACGCAGTGGATGCAGAAACAACCACTCCGGCAACGATGCCCACCGCAGCAAGCGCGACCCCCTTGCGTAAGAACATTCTCAGAATGTCGGCCCGCCGCGCGCCCAGGGCCATGCGGATACCGATCTCGCGCGATCTTTGGCCGACCATATAAGCCAACAAGCCGTAAATTCCGATGGAAGCCAGAAGCACCGCCAGTCCGGCGAATCCGCCCACCAGGTCGGCAGAAAAACGGCGTGAAGCCAGTGACCGATCAAGGATGTCGTTCATCGAAGAAACATTAAATACCGGCAAGCCGGGATCAATGCTCTGGATTTCATGTCGAATCTGTGGTTCCTGCAGGGTCGCGGGCAGAGACGTCCGCAACGCCACGCTCACTTGCTTGCTGGGATCTTGATAGACCGAAACGTAGATGTGGGGAACGCCATCAATGTCGAGACCGTCATTCTTGATATCCTTAATAATACCCACGACGGTCGTCCATGGCTTGGTACGGTCTCGCGCGAATCGCACTCGGCGGCCCACGGGATCTTGGTTTGGCCAATACTTACGCGCAGTGCTTTCATCAATAATAGCGACCAGGGGTTTGCCGTCTTCATCGCCCTCGTTGAATGAGCGGCCGCGCAGGAGCGTCGTCTGTAACACCTTAAAATAATCGGAACTTATCCGAATTCTCTCGGCGCTCAGATCCTGCGAGGACTCGACCGGCCTATCTTCAATCGCGAAGCCTTCGATGGCTATGCCGCCGACGGCGCTGGGGTTGGTGTTGGTGGTCGGTAGAGCTGAGGTGATTGCGGCGAGTTCCACTCCCGGAATTGCCTTCATGCGCCGCAGCAACTCACGATCAAAGGTGGCCTTACCAGGAATACCGCGATACGGTCGACCGGTCTATCTTCAATGGCTAAACCTTCAATCTCTAAGCCACCGACCGCGTTGGGGTTGCTATTGGTGGTCGGCAGAGATGAGGTGATTGCGGCGAGTTCCACTCCCGGCATTGCCTTCATGCGCCGCAGCAACTCACGATCAAAGGTGGCCTTACCAGGAATACCGCGATACGGATCCGTCTTCGGATCGTTGGGAACTCCTAGCCACGTGTTTGCCGTGACAACTTCAGTTGGATTAAAGCCTGGATTTTCCTGCAACAGGTCCCGCAACGTACGTAGCAGCAAGCCGGCTCCCACCATCAGTATGACGGCAAATGCCAGTTCAGAGACGATTAGAACATCCCGCAATCGGCCGGTCTTAGTGCTGTAGCCGGAACCGCGACCGCCTTCACGTATGGCCGAGAAGAGAGCGACCTTTGCCGAATGAAGCGCTGGAGCAAGTCCAAACACTAAGCCGGTAAGAATGGAAATCAGTAGAGCGAAGGCCAGCACAACCCAGTCGATTCGTACTTCGTTCAGCCGGGGAATGTTCGCTGGCACAACGCGCAGGAGGAAACGCAAAGGACCAACCGCGGTTGCGATTCCCGCGGCACCGCCGATGAGCGACAGCAGCATGGACTCGGTCAGCATCTGGCGCAGCATGCGGCCGCGGCTCGCCCCCAGCGCTAACCGCACTGCCATCTCTTGTTGTCGCCCCGAAGCGCGCGCCAACAGAAGATTGGCAATGTTCAACGATACGATGAAAACGATCAGGATTACCGCACCCAGTAACACCAGCAGCATGGGCCGGACCTTGCCCACTAGAGTGTCTTGCAAGGGTTGAATCTCAATTGTCCATTGCGCCTGCGGTGGATAATCGGTGGGAAAGTCGTGGCGTAATTGGGCAGCCATGGCAGTGAGCCGCGCCTGAGCTTGCGCCAGTGTCAGGCCAGGCTTAAGTCGTCCGATTCCAGATCCTAAAACCCGGTTACCACGGATTGGCGGGGGAAAGGGATCTCCGCTGAATCCGCCGGCGCCAAACACGTCCACATCGCCGGAAACTGTCGGGCCAGGATGGCGAAATCCGCGTGGCAGGACCCCGATAATTGTATAGGGATCAGTATCGAGCAGGAGGGTACGGCCGACGACATTCGGATCGGCACCATAGGCACGGCGCCACAGTCCATCGCTGATCACGGCCGCTGAAGCGAAACCGGGCACGAAGTCCTGCGGACCAAATAACCGTCCAATTTGCGGGGTCACACCCAGCATGGAAAAGTAGCTGAAACTGGCATTGACCGCCTCGAGACGCTCGGGCTGTTTGGCGCCGGTCAAATTCTCGCTACCCTCGAAGATTGGGGTCAGATCTTCAAATACACCCGCTCGCGTCCGCAAGTCATCCATTTCGGGCTTGGAAAACCTGACGTTCCGCAATCCGCGGTCGGGGTCGGGGAACGGCAGAGAACGCAGCAACACGGCATTCACGATGCTGAACATTGCCGTCGTGGCTCCCACGCCCAAAGCCAGCGTCAGGACTGCCACGATCGTGAATGTGGGCGTCTTGACCAGCATGCGCAAACCATAGCGAATATCCTGAAGTAAAGTTCCCATGAAGACGCTCCTCTCGGTCAATATCACGGAATCGCAGAAAGGCGAATTTCCCGACTTGGTGCAATCAGTTGGGGTCATTTCCGTCTGTCCAGATTTCACTGATTTCACTTCACTTTCTTCAGCGGTCCGGCGCAATCACCAGGCGGAAGCTCGCTTTGTTTCTCTGGAGCGCTGTTGGCTGTCAGCTGTGACTATCAATAGATCGTCCAGGCGACGGACAAGATCTTCCACTGCCCATCAATTTTGCACACTTGCCAGACTTCGAGGCCTGAATGGTGAACCTTGTCGTTGATAACAAAATCGTAATTAAATGTCACCAGACTTAGAGGACCGTCCTGGCGAATC
>QHZX01000356.1 GCA_003224835.1 Acidobacteriota bacterium
TGTGTCCACTTCTTGCAGAACAGCATCGAGGTTCCGCTCGCGAAATTTGTTTCTGAACAGAGTCTTGTTGCAGAAGCTGCAGGACCACGGGCATCCGCGGGCAAATTCCAGTTCAGCGCCGCGTCCGGACCCCTCGAACACATGGTGGCGATGCGAATGGGCTTCGACGGCATAATTCTCGAAGGAGAGCGCACCCAGCTTCTTCATATCAGTCACACCGAAGGTATGACTTAAATGAATCCCGGTTCCGTCTCGCCAGCAGCAGCCCTCAATTTCTGACCACGCTCTCGAGGCAAGTTGCGGAATAGTCTGATCTGGCTCGCCGCGCATCGCCACGTCACAATTAAGCTTTCGAAGTGTCGCGCCCGGCGTCGCCGAAGGATGCGGGCCGATCGCAACCTTTACGGCGCGGGACTCGAGTTCCGCGAACCATTGACGTGGGACACGTAGCTCAGGCTGTGGACACCGCCAGAATAAATATGACGGGGCGGTTGGAATGACTAGGTAATCGGGATCGAAGTCGTCGAGCTGAACCTTTACCTCTCGGGTGCTTAAATGTTCGAGCTGGGCATCAATCAGCAACGGCTGGTGCCCGGCGTGCCGGATCTGATCGAAGGCAAAGAGCAGTTCCAGCGGATAGTGCGGCTCCTGGCAGCCAAAGTAAGTCGATCCTTCGAAGGTCCATGCCGGATTAACTAAAGCAAACTTCACGACGCAGCCTCCGGAATCTGCTCTAGAGCTGGTTCTAGCCTGCGGCTGATCGGTATCACCTCAGTCGCTACACGTCGTTCCTTCCACCAATTCCATATCATTTCGATGTTCTGGCTGACACTGATCTTGGGTTTCCAACCTGTATGGTTGGTGAGCTTGTCGAAATCAGTGACGTAGAACAGCTGATCGCCAGGACGTGGTCTCTGAAGCGAGTAGTGAAGGCGCTTTCCGGTAATCTGCTGGATGATGTCGATCACCTCCAGCAGCGACACTGAGTTCCTGATGCCTCCGCCAACGTTGTAGATTTGCCCAGCGGTCTTTTCTACTTGCGCTCGGACCTTTTCGAAGGCAAGCACAAGATCTTTCACAGAAAGTACGTCTCGCACCTGCCGGCCATCGCCATAAATGGTGAGTGGCTTGTTTTCCAAAGCCGAGTAGAGGAAATGCGCAACCCACCCCTGGTCCTCGTTTCCAAATTGCTGCGGCCCTGCAATGCAGGACATGCGGAACACTACTGTGGGCAAGGCAAACATGCGGCTGTAATCATGCACATATTGATCAGCAGCGCCCTTTGAACAACCATACGGGGAATACAAATCCAGCGGCTGCGATTCATTCACCCCTTTTTCATCCAAAGCACAGTAGCGATTACCAGCGAGCACGAGTTGCTTGGAGGAGAGATCGCCATAGACTTTGTTAGTCGAAGTGAAAAGAAGGAATGGCTGGCGCCCGCTCTTGCGCGCCGCCTCTAGAATGTTCAGAGTTCCTAAAGCGTTAATCTCAAAATCCGCCTTCGGATCAGCGACGGAGCTCGTGACTGCAACCTGGGCCGCGAAGTTATAGATCTCGCTGGCGTTCTGTACGGCGCGTTCGACCAACCCCGCATCGCGAACGTCGCCAATGGTGACTTTCAGGCGCCCTGAATCTGTACACTCACGTCGTAGCCACTCTAAATTCTGGTGAACGCCGCGGCGGGATAGATTGTCGAAAATGTGGATACGCGCATCCGTCTCCCTAAGCAGGTGATGGACCCAGTTCGAACCTACAAATCCTGCCCCACCAAATACCAGGGCAGAACGAAACGATACCGGCTTTTTCATCTCATCCTCATTTTTGCAGGGCGTGCCCGGAGAGAGCACGGCTGTGCTAGGCAAGCGCACAGGTTTTCAGGCCACTAACCCATGAGCGCTCAGCCGCTCCATAGCTTCGTCAACGTTGTCGCAGGCCTGTTGCGACTCCAACCACGCCACCAGCTCCTCAATTCCTTCCTTCAGCCGCGTTTTCGGCCGATAGCCAAGGAGCTGTGTAGCTGCAGAAATATCCCCAAAACAATGGCGGATGTCTCCGGCGCGATACTTTCCAGTAATTTCGGGCGGTGAATTCACGCCCAAGGCAGCTTCGAGTTCAGCCGCCACTTCGGATATCGTGACCGGCTGCCCAGAGCCAATATTGACTGCTCTTCCGTCAGCCCCTGGGTTTTCCATGGCCAGCAGGTTCGCTTGCGCAATATCGTGGACGCTAACGAAATCGCGCATCTGGCGGCCGTCTTCGAAGATGATTAGCGATTTGCGGTTCATTAACCGCGAGGCAAAAATGGCCGCTACTCCTGTGTAAGGAATCTGGTATGTGTTCCCGAACAGGAGCGTCATCTCCTCCTGGTCTTTTTTTGACAGAGCATAAATCGAAGTACATTGCAGAGGCTTGTCTTCTCGGGTCGGCACTGGCGACAGGTCTTGTCCGCAATCAGGGCATACCGTTTCCCAGCGTTTTTCCTTCAGCTGATTGAGGGGGCGCGGCGCCGGAGCCACTTCGCCGCAATTTGAGCACCGGTACTTGCCTTCTCCATAGATCGACATGGATGACGCGACTACGATCTTTTCCGGCTCAGAGCGCGTATCCAAAACTGCTTGAAATAGGTTGGCAGTTCCCAGATTGTTGGTGGCCGTGTAGTCGGCAATCTGGTACATAGACTGACCCACGCCAACCGCAGCGGCCAAATGAAAGATTACGTCCATGCCTGCAACAGCTTTGACGACCTGGTTCTTATCCCGCATATCTCCAAGGATGAATTCCGCAAATTTCGGTATGTATGAAACCTGACCATCTTGATGCACCTGGGATGTGAGATTGTCGAATATCCGCACCTCATGTCCGGCAGCGAGCAGCGCGTCGGCAGTATGTGATCCGACGAATCCGGCGCCACCAGTAATAAGAACCCGTTTCGCTTTCAATTCAAGCCTCTCCTTTCGTGTCGCCATTAACTTCGGCCCGCAACTACAAGTCAGGTAGAGCTTTATTGCTGATATGGCAACTAGGGAACATTCCCGGCGAACTTTGGATGTATGTCACCAGAGGTAAGATGTCTTGCTCAGGAAGATATGCAAATCGGATTGAAAGTTGAACCGATCTGGCCAACTTTGGCCAGCTCGCAGCGGAGATCATTGATCAACTAAATTGAGCGCAACCCTCTCCGATTTCGGAGCTCACGGTTGCTGCGGGCGTTTGTGTTAGGCGTGGTGCATACCGCGTCACCATTCGTTTGGTGAATTCAGTGAAGTCGTCGCAATTTTTCGGAGGGCTCGTGTAATGCGGGACAATACCCAGATGCTCGGGCGTGAAACAAAGGGTTAGCGTAGTGGCAAATTCTTCAACGGCTTGCATTTGCCGATCAAACCAGGCTTCAGCATTGGGACGGAACGAGTCTGCCCAGCTCAGTCCAGTTCTCAAGTGAGTCACGCCTAGCCGGCGAAGCCATTCCACCGAATCATCAAGGCGATGGTCTTCGAAATGAAACCATTGGCAAATTCCAAGACCCGCCGGAAAATGAGAGAGCGCCAGCTTTGGAGTTCCGTCCTCCTTAAGCAGACCCATGTAATAGTGACGGTAATAGGAGCTGCCTTCCGCTTCTTTGTGCCGTGTGGTGGCCATCCAGGTTGCAGGCAGGTCGTAGAGGCTATACCAATGAATGCGATCCACGATTGGTCGCAACAACTCGGCCGTGCGCTGAATTCCGAAAACCTGCACTTCTTCTGCTCCGAAGGACGACACTCCGGCTTCTGAGACCCACACCGGTTTGTTGGTAACGGACCGAATCTCTTCTACTTTCCGCGGCCATTCGTTAATGCTCCAGTGATTCCAATCCAGCGGAAATCCATGGATAGCGACCACGTCAATGTAGTCCATCACGCCATAGCTGCCGAGCAGCTTCACAAAATTCGGGTCAACGGGCGACATTCCGCCCAGAGCTATGGTCAGCTCGGGATTGATCTTGCGAATCTCTTTGCTCGCCGAAATAATCATCTGGGCGAAGATCTTCCAATCAGGATCGACTTTGAAATCCCAATGCGAAATGTTGTTGGGTTCGTTCCACAACATTATGGCTTCAACCATAAATTCCTTCGTGACTTCGACTATTTTGCGGTTAAGGGAATGTCTCTACAGTGTGCCCTCAAGCTCGTGGTCAAGAATATAGCGGCCGCGGCGCACGACCGCAGCAGGACGGCAAACCCATGTCTCCGGCTCGGGATGCGCTTCAATCTCCAGACCAGAACTTCGGAGCATGGCCTCCACAGCCGCCCGGTTTGGAATCCACCAGTTGGTGGGGTCATTCGAGTAGCTTTTTTCGATGAAGTACATGGCGGGAAAGTCGTGTTCCTCAAAAATCTTTGTATTCCAGAAGGGATAGTCTGCCGCCCATTCCCGGCTCTCCGCCGACCCTCGGACCATGGTTTGAAAGACCAGTTTGCCCGCCACTTTTTTGATCAGGTTATCGAGCGCCATTAGCGGATAGCGAAGGTGATAGAAGACACCCATAAAAAGGACGTAGTCGAACTGCCCGGCAAACTTGTCCACGGCGTACACTGAGCATTTTTGCAGCTCAATTTCTACGCCCAGGGTCTCTGCGGCAAAGCGCGCCTGGTTCAGATAACGGTCGTCCACGTCAATTCCAAGTACCCGCTTTGCGCCGCGCTTCTTCATTTCAATTGAATAAAAGCCGCCATTGCAGCCCACGTCGAGTACGGTCGCGCCGGTGAGGTCTTGTGGGATCGCGTTCGCGATCTGTCTCCATTTAATGTTGGGGAAGTCGCCCAGAAAGTGATGCGGGGCGGTCGGAACCCCGTGCAGATCGAGATTGTGAAACCAGTCACCCAATTCTGAAATGCGCTGGGCGAGCTGGCCCGGTTCTAGCTCAATGGCGGAGGGTGGGTGCTGTATCGATTCTGTAACCGAAGACATAATCGTTCAAAAGGGTCAACTCAAAGATGCGTCTTTCCAGAGTAGCGTTGCGTTTTCGCGTGCCTTGCTGGGGTTGAGGCGAGCTTTTCGCAAAACGAGGGCTTTACTATGGGCCGACGAATGTGTAACTCCGCTAACTGTCTCTACAACCGAAAGTTGCACAACCCCATCCAAGCGGCTCATGGCGGACCATTGGCCAAAATCATCGGATGTTTCGTCTGTCACCTCGGCGAGCGCAGTCTCGCTCCCAGATGATGCGGTCACACTTTACCGCGACGTCTTGCTCGCGATGAACGATCACGGTATTCCCTACGCAGTTGCTGGGGCGTTTGCTTTACAAAAGTACACTGGCATCTGGCGAATGACGAAGGACCTGGATCTTTTCATTAAAGCCAATGATGTTCCCGCTGCTCTCGCGAATCTTTGCCAGCAGGGTTTTCGCTGTGAAACGCTCGATCCTGTCTGGCTATCGAAGGCACATCGCGGTGAATATTTTGTTGATCTGATTTCGGGAATGAGCAATGCCACAATCGTTGTGGATGACAGTTGGATGAAACGCACCCAGCCGGCCATGATTGCAGGAGTGAAGTCGCAAATCATCTCGGCAGAGGATTTGATTGCGTCAAAACTGTTCGTTCTTCGTCGCGAAAGATTCGATGGCGCCGATATCGCTCACATCATTTATAGGACTAAGGGAAAGATCGACTGGGAGCGCATACTGGAACTCGCTGGCGGGCACTGGGAAGTGGTTCTTATAGTGCTGATGCTGTTTCGCTATGTATATCCAGCACACACGGACTATGTTCCTGCCCCACTCTGGCAAGACCTGCTGTCGCGGTACATGCACGCAGTCCAGCATCCGGACCGGAGTGCGCCCTTCCGCGGCAGTCTGGTGGATGAGAATATCTTTTCCATTGATGTTAAAGACTGGGGACTCGAAGACTTGCAAAGCGAATACCGAGCACGACAATTACAAAAAGCCCCCGGCAGTTCGCCTTCCATGGGCGTAATTCGTAGATCCGGGACATAAAAATGAGAGTTGCGGCCACTGCCGACCTGCATTTCACCCCAGCCCGGTTCAGCGCCCTGCACGACCAACTCAATCGCGTGCGCGACGAAGCCGACGTGTTTGTGCTCGCCGGAGACCTCACTAACTTTGGGCGACCTGACGAAATGGAACCATTGCTCAATGTGCTGGTGCGACTTCGGCTGCCAGTCATTGTCGTGCTTGGCAATCATGATTACGAAAGCGACCGGCAAGTAGAGCTGATGCGGATGCTAACGCAGGAAGGTATCAAGGTCCTGGATGGAAGCGCCTATGAGCGCGATGGCGTGGGTTTTGCTGGAACGAAGGGCTTTGTTGGAGGCTTTGGCAGAGGCGTGCTTACAGCGTTTGGCGAGCCGGAAGTAAAGACGTTTGTGCGCGCCAGCATAGACGAGACCCTCAAACTTGAGCGCGCGATGGCCCAACTCAGGACCAAGAAGCGGGTGGTCGTGCTGCACTATGCCCCAATTTCACTCACGGTTCAAGGCGAAGCGCCAGAAATTTACCCCTTCCTCGGGACTTCGCGCTTAGCGGAGGTTATCGATCGGCATGGCGCCGACCTAGTGGTTCACGGCCACGCACACAACGGAAAATGCGAAGGCAAAACCGTGGGAGGGGTCCCGGTCTATAACGTTGCGATAACGCTGTTACAAGGACAAAATCCGCCGGCGGTTTACCGCGTATTCGACGTATAGGGAAATCATCTGAGCAGTGGCTATACGCTTTGTCGCAAGAAATGAGTAAATTGCTTCACGTCATCGGCAGTAGTGTCCCACGAACACATCCAGCGGACCACCGACTGAGCTTCATTCCACACGTAAAAGAAGTATCGCTTCTGCAGTTTGGCAATAGCCTTTCGTGGAATTTGAGCAAATACCCCGTTCGCTTCCACACCGTAAATAATCTTCACTTGCGGGATCTTGCTGACCTCACGCTTGAGTAGTTGCGCCATTCGATTGGCGTGTCGCGCATTTTGAAGCCACAAATCATTGGTGAATAAAGCTTCAAACTGGGCAGCGATAAATCGCATTTTCGAAGCCAACTGCATTCCCTGCTTGCGATAGAACTTAACGTTCGCAGCCAGTTCTGGATTGAAGAAGAGCACAGCCTCGGCTCCGAGTGCCCCGTTTTTCGTGGCGCCGAACGAAAGCACGTCTACTCCCAGGTCGCGCGTAGCCTCCCTCAAGCCAAGACCAAGCGCTGCCGCCGCGTTCGCGATTCGGGCGCCGTCCACATGCAAAAACATCCCGTGGTCATGGGCGAAGCTGGCCAGATCGCGTATTTCGTTCGGTTTATAGACCGTTCCGACTTCGGTTGCCTGAGTTATTGAGATAACGCGAGGCTGAACATGGTGCTCGTCACCAATTCCGTGATAAGCAGCACGCACGATTTCAACAGTCAGCTTGCCATTTTTTGCTGGGACCGGGATCAGTTTGCAGCCGGTAAATTTCTCAGGCGCGCCGCATTCATCGACGTAAATGTGGGCAGCTTCAGCGCATATGACCGCGTGAAAAGAATTAGTTAGAGCCTTCAGGCTGAGGCAGTTGGCGGCAGTGCCGTTAAACACGAAGAAGGTTTCAGTATCTGCGCCGAACCGTCGCCTAAACTGGACGATCGCTGATTGGGTATACGGATCATCTCCGTAGCCGACCACGTGACCCTGGTTGACGCTGGCAATAGCCTTTAGCATCTCAGGATGCACCCCGGCGTTGTTGTCGCTGGCAAAGCTGCGCGTGGCTTTCATGGACTCAACAATTTAGCAGACGAGCAGAGTCAAAGGCCTGCCTTTCCTTTTTCAGGTTCAAACGTCCAATAATGGGGTGGCTTTAGCACCATCTCACTTATGTAACCTTGTGGTTACGTATTGTGGACAGGTTTAAGACGCAGGGACCAGCGGAGCAGCGGGCTCGAAGCAATTTGAATCCTGAGCAGTCTGCGATAAGCTAGACACACACGTAATTGTGCTCGCCGATTGTTATCCTCGGCGAGTAAACCCAGAGTTCAGACTACCCAGATAGTTTGCAGGCAAGTTTCCGGCTGCTCCAATTTTTGCAGCCGGGGCCATTGCCGTGACATCAATATTGCAATCCTGAGTAGCAAATCAGATCCCCTCACGCCGGGGAACTTTGAGTTTCACATTGCGTAACGATAATTAGAGGAAATCATGCTGAAGCGGATGTTTTTCATGCTCGCCGTAGTACTCGTCATGGTGGCCGGGCTAGGCTTTGTGAAGTATCGACAGATTCAGACCGCTATTGCGCAGGGCTCAAGCTTTGCGCCCCCGCCGGATGCGGTCACGACTGTGGTGGCTAGAAGCGAGACTTGGCCGTCTACGCTCAACGTAATTGGCACCACCGCGGCCATTCAGGGCGTAACGGTCAGCGCCGATTTGCCGGGTGCGGTCGATAAGATCCATTTCGAATCAGGCCAGGCGGTCCAGGCCGGCGATGTTCTGGTAGAACTGGACACTCGGCAAGAACGCGCACAAATGGCGGCTGCAGAATCTGACCGCGACTTGGCACGGATCAACTATCAGCGCGATCAAGAGCTTGTGAAAGAAGGGGTCGTTCCGAAGTCCCAGTTCGATAATTCGTTTGCGCAGCAAAAATCCACCGAAGCCAAAGTGGGTGAAATCAAGGCCATGATTGATCGAAAGACGATCAAGGCGCCGTTTTCCGGAATTCTCGGCATCCGACAGATCAACCTTGGGCAATACCTCGCAGCGGGTCAGGCCATAGTTTCGCTTCAGGCGTTGAATCCGATCTATGTGAATTTCGGCGTTCCGCAGCAGCAGTCTTCGCTCGTAAAGATCGGCCGCACCCTGCAGCTTACCAGTGACGATGTGCCGGGCGTAGAGTTTGCGGGACGGGTGACCGCCATCGATTCA
>QHZX01000357.1:0-3361 GCA_003224835.1 Acidobacteriota bacterium
GTCGGCAATTTCTCAACTAGCAGCGGAGGATGCGGGAGTGCGATGAGATTTTCTTTCGGAAGGCAGGATAAGGGGATGAAGTGGCGCTTGCGACCTTAACGAGGTGGTCTGACTAATTACTAGTTCTTCCATCTCAAAATCCGAACCTCGCCATAGAACCAGCCGCCCGGCCTTTTGTTGCGCTGCATTATTCCTACCCCACCATGTCTGTAATCGCTATCCATCCAAATGCCGTTTCCGATGAAGGCGGCTACATGGACTCCGTGAAAGACCGCCACATCTCCGGGCAAAAGCTTGCTGGTATCTATCTCCTCAAATGACCGAACATCCTGCACGATAAAAGCATCTCCATCGCAGCCGTGTTCCCAAAAGTTTCTAGCCTTACATTCGGGATGGCCCTTCGCAACGCAGATGTACTCCGAACAGTTTAAGTCCCAATAACTGGTGCCGTTCAGCATGACGAGGGATTCAATGTAGTTGCGCGGAGCTGCCTTAAAGGAAACAGACAATACAGACAGGATCATCGCGGCTGATACCAAGATCAGGCGATTGTTGCGTAAATTTGAGCCAGAGAATTTGGGCCGCATTGTCTTGTTTTCGATTCCGCGACGGTTCCATTTTGGAACGTGGGAATCGAGTTCACAAGGTGACCGAAGTTACTGAGAGTAAGGTACTGGAGTGCCTATCTTGTTGCAGCACAACACCAAGAGCGGGCGTACACTCCGGCAGAAGAAAGGAACTTGCAAAACTGTGGCTCGGGTAACACTAACTAGGCCCTAAGCAGGTGGCTAGGGATTGCTTACATAAATCACTGATTTCACCCAGGTGCTTTTTGCCGCGTCGTAAGCTTGCACCGCGACCCGGTGAACTCCCGGACCGGGAAGCGCAACCGTGGTGCCGAGGGGCAGCGAACCCAAGTTCAGATAATCGACTTTCTTGACTCCATCGATCCAGACCTGCATGTCGCTGGCTTTGTCGGGTCCTTTTGTGACTGCGGAAATCGCAAACGTCGTAGGGACGTGGCTGCCGTCGTGCGGCGAGGTGATTTGGACGATCTGTGTATCTGGGCCGCCGAAGGTGTTGGGGAACTTGACGGTGTATTGATCGTAGGCGTCGGTTTTATAACTGGGAATTCCGGATGGAAACTTACCCGGGCTGCTCGCGATCGATGGAGAAAAGGTGAACACCGACACAGTCTTCTTCGATGGGCTGACCGTCAAAATGCGGAGATAGCCATACCCGAAGTACCCATTGTTTCCCTGCCCTTGAAAATCAGAAAGTATTTGAATCGGACGATAGGGATTCGAGCAAAGCGTAGTCCATGACTGCACGTTGCAGTCTACGTGACCGACGCCATTGTAATTCGGCACTTTGGGATAATTCCCCGGAGTTGGCTGGCGCACATGCCCACTCAGCGCCATAAAAACATTCTGGTGCGCACCGATTAGCTGGTACCAGAGTCCGATCCCGTCAGTTCCGCCGCCGACCGGGCGGTATGAGTTGAGCGAATCGTTCAGGCATGCGTAAACGCTACTCGGAAATCCGGAGCACAAAGGGTAAGCAGATCCGGCTGGAAAGGTTGAATTAAAAGTTGGCCCTGAACCGTCGTTTGCTAAGTATGCGTGAGTCGCTACGATGACCGGTCCACTAAAATTAGAGATCAGATTATTGGCGGTTTTCACGACCCAACTCTGCGGAAAGAACTCAAGCGACAAGATCATGTAATTCGTGGATCCCATTTTCATGATCTTGTAAAAGTTTGGCGTGCGTTTTCCTTGCGAATCGAGAATGTATGTGGTGGGGCTGAGCGCCAGATTTCCAAAGTAGTGGAAGTAGTTGGTTGCGCTGCGTGGCTGTGGACGATCGGCTTCACAATCGTAGTCGTGATTTCCGATGGTTGGCTGGTAGTAAATTCCATGTGCATTCAGGATATTCACCGCAGCCCGTGCCTGCTGCCATTGCGTTTGCCAAGTCGATGACGGCGCGTTTACGCATGTTCCGCTTACAGTTCCGTTCGCATCGATGGGATAGCCTCCGCCATCGATGATGTCGCCCATGCCGATGACTGCCTTTATATTCAAAGCCGCCTGGTGGCTTACAACCCAGTTTGCCTGGTCTTTGAATACGTACGCGTTTTGTCCCTGGTAGTACTGGGTATCAGGAAAGACTACGATCGAAAAATCAGGATCGGAGGTGGCAATCGCTGCTCGTGCGATTTGCGCATGAACAAAAAATTGTGGCGCACAAATTGTGCCACAGAGAATTACTAGCCCCAACGCTATATATCTCATTTGCCCTCGCAAATTCCACATGAACCGCACACGCGACTGTTCGAGGCGGGCCGGTTATCACTATTCAGAAATCTAGAAGGAGCCCCAATGCCAAAGTACAAAGCGTCTGAAACATCAACAATCCGACGAACGCCTTAGAAGTGTGTGCAAATCAGGTCACGAAAGGACATGCACGCAAGGTGTGGAAAACTGTTGTTGAATCTACAGAGGATTGGCGACGTGAGTTCTCGAAATTGCAGGAGGGCGTACCGCAGTTGCTATTGTGAAACTATGTTCGACAGAACTGTAAAGTGAACGCAGCGACGATGCGACGCAAATCTGCGGCTGGTGTTACGCGTCGTGCAAGTGAGCGACAACGGCAACGTCGAACTTTGAATAGTACTTCTTCACGTCGCCATCGCCGTACTTGGCCCGGAATTTCTCGACGACGGACGAAACCTGTTTGGGATCAGAAATAGGAACCGCCTGCACTTCGGTCTGTTCCTCGCGTGCACCGATCCGAATCTTCGGATTGTTGAGCATGTTCTTGTGCCACTGTGTATCCGATCCGTGCACCGGAAGCAGGTAAAGCTTGTCGCCATTCAATACGAACCAGACCGGAATAGAGATGGGCCGTCCCGACTTTCTCCCGGTGACTGTGATCGTGATTTCACTCGATTGCGAAAGTCGATTTCGTAGAGGATCGTTCTTCACTGGCATGTGTACTCCTTCGCTTACCGTTTAGGGTGTCCCGCTCTTGTCGTGCTCCTGAGTGATAGGTGGGTTGTTGGCTCATCGAGGTCAAGCGAACTAGAAGCAAAGTCAAAACCCCCACCCTGTCGCTGACAACGCGACAAGGGCGGGGCACCCGTTTTATTTCTTCTTATACTGCTCGTCGCTGACCTTTTCCATCCAGTCGACGAGCTTGCCATCTTTCTTTTCCTGAATGGCGATATGCGTCATCGCCGTGGTGGGCGTGGCGCCGTGCCAGTGCTTCTCGCCCGGAGAGAACCAGACCACATCACCGGGATGTATCTCCTCAATGGGACCGTCCTGACGCTGAGCCCAGCCGCATCCCGCTGTGATGATAA
>QHZX01000357.1:3389-12653 GCA_003224835.1 Acidobacteriota bacterium
GAAACAGCGGATCAACGCGCACAACCCCGGTGAACCAATCAGCCGGTCCCTTGGTCGATGGCTGCGAACCAACTCTTTTGATTTCCATGTTACGAACTCCTGCAATTCACGCGCTAGTGAGCACGGTTTTCGAAGCTAAAGAAAACCCGGCTTACCTACGGGCGCAGAAGTGTTTTGATCGCCCGGCGCTCGTCCATGGCGCGGTATCCCTCCGCTACGTGATCGAGAGGCAGAGTCAGATCGAACACCTTGCCTGGGTTAATTTTTTCGTTCAACACCAGCTTAATCAGTTCAGGCAAGTACCGGCGGACTGGAGCAGGTCCACCGTGCAAATGCACCTCGGCGAAGAACAACTGCTCGCCATCAAGCGACACACCGTGCGGCACGCCAACGTAACTCATGTAGCCGCCAGGACGTGTGGACTTAATCGCTTGCATCATCGACTCCTGCGTGCCAACACACTCCAGGACCGAATCAGCGCCAACGCCATTGTTCAGTTCCTTGATTCGCGCAACGCCTTCATCACCGCGCTCGGTCACGATATCCGTGGCGCCAAATTCGCGTGCGAGCTTCTGCCGAGACTCATGACGGCTCATCGCGATGATCCGCTCGGCACCCATTTGCTTTGCGGATAGCACTCCCAGAAGGCCGACTGCACCGTCGCCCACAACCACCACCGTGCTGCCCGGTTTCACGTTGGCGGCATCAGCAGCAAACCACCCGGTGCCCAAAACGTCGGATGTCGCCAGTAGACTCGGAATCAGTTCTTTGGGAGGGAGATCGCGCGTTGCTACCAATGTGCCGTCAGCAAGAGGAACGCGCACCAGGCTGGCCTGAGCGCTGGTCATGAACTCGCGTTGCAGGCACGAGGACTGATAGCCGTCCCGGCAGATCACGCAGGTGTTATCAGAGATTGCAAACGAGCCGACCACAAACTGGCTGGGCTTGATGTTCCTGACCTCTCTTCCGACTTCTTCCACGATTCCGCAGTACTCGTGCCCCATTGGGGTTGGTTGAGCAACGGCTTGGATACCGCGATATGGCCAAAGGTCGGATCCGCAGATACATGTGGCCGACAGGCGGATGATGGCATCCGTCGGCTTGACGATTTTCGGGATGTCGCGTTCTTCGAAGCGGACATCGCGCGGACCGTACAAAACAGTTCCTAACATGGCACAGTCTCCTGGGCTTTAGTGACGGTCGTGACAAACGCCCAGCGAGCTAGTAATGCTCCCAGGTGGCGGACCAGTGTTCATCAGGCCGAACCGATTTGATGATCAGATGCCCGTCATCGGTTAACTGATACCTGCGTGGCAGGTCTTTCCCGACAATGCCGTGCGTGATCGAGCCCTGCACGTGATGCGTCACCGTATGCGCCGCTTCGTCGACATAGTAGCTGCCGAAAGAAGCCTCGTACCCGTTCAGGACGTAGTCATTGGAGACAGCGGCTGCTGACTCGGGGTACATGACCTGCACTGACATGTGGCCATCGCGGGTGTAGATCAGCGTTCCCTTTAAGCCGGCAACGCTGCTCACTTTTCCATCCGCTCCTGGCGCTCTCAGATCAGCCAGACGCCATGCTCCGATCAGCTTTTCTTTGTCGGAGTCAGCTGCGTTTCTGTTTTGTTCGGAATGCGCCAACAAACCAACACCGAGCGCCGAAACGACTGCGCACATCCACCAAAGTGATTTCATGCTCCATTCCTGGCCTTTCTTCTTCGCCTCAGCTAACGGCCCACCAGTTTCTGGTGCTCTTCGGGGTAGCGAGCGCCCTGCACGGGAATCTTCGATGCCGCGATGTCGACGTGGCGGAGATCGTCCGGCGTAAGCTCAATGTTGACCGCTCCGATGTTCTCTTCCAGACGATGGAGCTTGGTTGTTCCAGGAATTGGAACGATCCACGGCTTCTGCGCGAACAGCCACGCGAGAGCGATCTGGGCGGGTGTGGCTTTCTTCCGCTCCGCAATTTGCTTCAGCAGATCAACGACAGCTTGATTCGCTTTGCGATTCTCCTCGCTGAAACGGGGGACGACGTTCCGAAAATCGCTCTTGTCGAATTTTGTATCTTCCTTGATTTGTCCGGTGAGAAAGCCTTTGCCCAGAGGGCTGAAAGGGACAAAGCCGATGCCAAGCTCCTCGAGCGTGGGTAGCACTTCCTGTTCTGGCTCTCTCCACCAAAGCGAATATTCACTTTGGAGTGCTGTGACCGGCTGAACCGTGTGCGCGCGACGGATGGTCTTCACGCCCGCTTCCGAAAGTCCGAAGTGCTTCACTTTGCCTTGCTGAATCAGGTCCTTCACCGCTCCAGCTACGTCTTCGATCGGAACCTCGGGATCAACACGGTGCTGATAGAACAAATCTATGACATCGGTCTTGAGGCGCTTGAGTGAGGCCTCGGCGACCTCCTTGATGTGATCGGGGCGACTGTCGAGACCGGCTTGTTTCCCGTTCTCAATCTTGAAACCGAACTTGGTGGCAATCTTCACCTCTGTACGAAACGGGGTGAGCGCTTCACCGACAAGTTCCTCGTTAGTGAAAGGCCCATACACTTCAGCAGTGTCGAAGAATGTGACTCCACGCTCAACTGCAGCCCGAATTACCGAGATACCCTGCTGCTTGTCGACCGCTGGGCCGAGGCCGAAGCTCATTCCCATGCAGCCGAGACCCATGGCTGAAACTTCCAGATCGCTTTTTCCGAGTTTTCGTTTTTGCATTGTTTTTCATCCTTTACAGGCTTCCCACTCAAGCCAAAAGTCGGGCTTGAATGGGCCACCTAGCTTTCTGTCATTCAGGAGAGGATTGGGCTGCAGCTCTGCGCCGAGACGCGCGAACCGCCGTTGCAAGCTCTCGGAGCAGGGGCAGAGTTTCGTCCCAACCCATGCAGGGGTCTGTGATGCTCTGCCCGTAGACCAGCGTTTCCCTGCTGGTCAATTTCTGCGCGCCAGCAACCAAATTACTCTCGAGCATCACACCCATGATGTTCCTGCTTGCTACGGCGACCTCTTTGGCTACGGCCATGCAAACGCCCGGCTGCTTTCGATGATCCTTTTTGCTGTCTGTTCAGAGCATTCACAGCGTAGTAGTCGATCTCAAACCCGGTAAAGTCATCTGAAGTCTTGAGCTCTATCATGCCGGCGCTGTTTCGGACTTGCTCGGTCTGCACTTTGAAGGTCCCGGACTTAAGGATAGGCGTGACCACTCGAATCCGCCAACCCGGCTCAAGATCGACGTAACTGCGATTAATGGGTGTGCCCATATTCTCGTGTGGCGTCCGGGCGGCGCAGCCGGTGAGAGCGGCCGCGAGGATGGCAATAAACCCGGCCTGGATCTTCAAAGTCATACCGGACTCATTGGACATATAAACCCCAAAATGATAAGCGCCCGGACCGAATGGGTCCTAGCGGAGAACATCATGACTCGTTCTGTCTCTTACTTGGTGTCATTCAGCCAAGGTTTGGGCTGCAGCTCTGCGGCGAGACGCGCGAACTGCGGTTGCAAGTTCTCGAAGCAGCGGCACAGTCTCGTCCCAACCCATGCAGGGATCTGTGATGCTCTGCCCGTAGACCAGCGCTTCCCTGCTGGTCAATTTCTGCGCGCCGGCAACTAAATTACTCTCAAGCATCACACCCATGATGTTCCTGCTCGCTGCGGCGACCTCTTTTGCTACGGCCATGCAAACGCCCGGCTGCTTTCGATGATCCTTTTTGCTATTGGCATGGCTGCAATCGACCATGACGCGGGGCAAGAGACCAGCGTCATTTAAGGAGGCACATGCTTCCGCCACCGAATTGCTGTCAAAGTTCGTTGTTGTGCGCCCGCCGCGAAGAATCACGTGACAGTCTGGATTGCCGGCAGTAACAAAAATTGCTGATTGCCCATTCTTGGTATGCCCTAAGAACGTGTGTGGATGAGCGGCTGAGCGCACCGCCTCGATCGCAATCTGCACGTCGCCGGAGGTCCCGTTCTTGAATCCGACTGCGCAAGATAGTCCCGAAACCAGCTCGCGATGCACCTGGCTCTCGGTAGTGCGCGCCCCGATCGCGCCCCAACTCACCAGCCCCGCCAAATACTGCGGGATGATCATGTCGAGGAATTCAGTTCCCGCGGGCACTCCCATTTCGGCCAGGTCGAGCAGCAAGCGGCGCGCCAGCCGCAAGCCATCATTGATCTTGTACGACTGATCGAGATAAGGATCGTTAATCAGTCCCTTCCAACCAATGGTCGTACGAGGCTTCTCGAAATAAACGCGCATAACCAGGCGCAGATCGGCAGACAGTTCGTCGATGGCAGTTTTGAGAAGGCCCGCATACTCTAAAGCGGCCTTGGTGTCATGGATCGAGCAAGGGCCGACCACGACGAGTAAGCGATCATCTTTTCCATGAAGAATATCGCTGATCTCGACCCGCGCCTGGTAAACGGTAGAAGATGACTTTTCCGTGGCAGGCATTTCCTCATCGAGGAAGACCGGAGGAAGGACAACCTTGGTCCATTTGATACGAATGTCATCTGTGCGCTGTTGCATGAGAGGGGTGCCCTATCGACAACTGTCATTTTAAAGGTAAATATTTGCCGACGTTCGACAATGGTCGCTGGAGGTAGATGCTCACCAGGGTTGCTGGTGCGGACAGGCGTTCGGAAGCGGAGGGACTTCGTCAAACGGACCGAAATTGACTTTTTGCCAATTCCTTGCAAGTGGATATGGCGGGGACGACGGGACTCGAACCCGGCGGCCTCTGCCGTGACAGCTATGAATTCTATTGTAAGTAATTAAAAACTGGCGATCGGGTGGCACCAAAAGTCAGTTTTGGAGCGGTTGGACAGAATTAGCGGACTATAAATGGACCATGAAAACACAGTTGCCTAGCAATACGATCCGGAATTCAAAGCAGATTTTTGTCGGGTGGGTTTCTGGTTCTGTAAATCTGGAGCCTTTCTGGTTCTATGGCGAGGATGAGATCGTCAGTCAGCCCGAACTCAAAGCGGTCTCCCCAGTCGCCAGCGCTTGTCATCTTCTTACCCACAACCGTCTGCTTAATGAAATCAAATGAGCACGGCTCATTGGCAAAGTTCTTGTCACACTTTTATGGAACCGGATCATCTTCGCCGCCGGCATTCCACGCCGACGCGCCAATTTACATCCCAGTTGCCAAGACTAGGATTCCAGCAGGGCTCGTAACTTGTGAGCGTATCTGCGGCTCGATGTGACCACCTTGCCTCCTGCCAGTACGATGTCGTAAACCCCATCGAACATCGGACGAATCTCGCTAATACAGGCACCGTTCACGATGGCCGACTTCCGCACGCGGATGAAGCGGTGTGGGGCCAGCTTCTCTTCCAGGCGTGCCAGGGTTTCCCGCAACAGGTGACTGTCGCTGGCGGTGTGTATGCAAGCATAGTTTCCCGTGGCTTCGATCCACAAAACGTTGGAAACGGGAACAAAGAAAATTCGCTTCTTGTCCTTTATCACGAAGCGTTCCAAAGGGCGGAGACTACGGAGGGATTGGAGCAGTGGTTCGAGATCTAGAGTTGCTTTCCCGCGCTGTTCGAGGACCTGGCGTGCGTGCGCCAGGGCCCTGGCAAATCGCTCCTTATCATACGGTTTCAAGAGATAGTCAACAGCGTGTACTTCGAACGCACGAATGGCGTGCGCATCGTGAGCCGTGACGAAGATATAAACGGGAGCGGGGTCTGTCGATGGCTCCACATTTTCGATGACTCCAAAACCATCCAGATCAGGCATCTGCACATCGAGAAAAACGATGTCGGGATGAAGTTCGTTGATCTGCTCCACCGCACTTATTCCGTTCGCCGCCTCGCCTATAACTTCAATGTCGTTGTGCTTGGCCAAATAGCGACGGATACCGCGCCGGCCGATCGGTTCATCATCGACGATGAGGACTCTGGTCTTCATGCGAACTCCGCAGTGGAATGGTGATGATGGCCTCACAGCCTCGACCGTCGCCCCCGGTAAGTTCCAGCGACGCCTTGTCCCCGTAGAGCTGTTTCAATCGTGACTGGACGTTGGTGAGTCCGACGCCGAATCGCAGGCGCGATCCCGTTGCCGGACCCGGGCCATCATCGCGGACGCAGAGCCAAACTCTGCCGTTGTTGCGCTGCACAGCGATGTCCAGCCGGCCTGCGGCGGAATCGACGCCGATGCCGTGCTTGATGGCATTCTCGACCAGTGGCTGAAGCGCCAGGCTCGGTACATAGACTCCGAGAAGGTCAGGTGGCACGTCCATGTGAACTTTCAACCGATCATGAAAGCGTGTCTGTTCGATCTCCAGATACTTGCCGACGAACTCGAGCTCGCTCTTGAGGGTGATCTCGTTCTCCCGCCGTTCGAGGGCCATGCGCAGCAAGTCGCCGAGGCAGACCAGCAGATGGCTCGCAGCATCGACGTCTTCCTGCATCAGGACTCCAATGGTGTGAAGACTGTTGAACAAAAAGTGCGGATGTAACTGGCTCTTCAGGTTCTCAAGTTCGGCATGGGAGAGCTGCATCTCCAGTTGCGCCGCTCTAGTCTGGCGCTCCATTGCGGCCTGGTAAAAGTGGATCGACTGATACAGTCCTACAACTAACCAGTACGTAAGCACGCCGGTGAGGCTCATCGATACAACACTGCCTGTGAACGTCGGAAGAGGGCGTGGTGCACCAGGATCGGTTATGCGAAAAAGGAGTCCCAGAAGTCCACGGCTCAGAAAGTATTCGGTGACAGATACCAGGGGAGCCATCAGGAACGACGCGATTGTGTGGATCGCTATATAAGATACAAACCTCCGCCCCGTCAACGGGAACCGTTTCGCCAGAGCAATCACAAGCGGTGTGAACGCCGCCCATACGTTCCAGTAGACGAGTTCGATCACACCCACGAACACCCAACTGACGTGCCCGCCGTGAACCTTCGCCACCGCGATCTCCTGCACCGTGAACAAAAGTCCTACAATCGTCCACGCACACGGGATCAAAATCCATCTCGTCCGTCCCATATCGGGTGTGGCCTCCGGCAATTGGAGTGTCGACCTCTCCGGGACGGATTATAGCGGAGACTTCGAAGGAGACATCACTGAGGACGGACCGCTCGTCTCACTGCGGACGCCGCATGTCACTTTTCCTGCTAATGCTGGTTCTTCGCGGCGTATGTTCCATGCCTGCTTACCCCGTATCCACAGGAGTTTGCTATGGACAGGAATTGTCAAAAGAATATGTGCCGCGGTCCAGTGTTCATTGTGAACAAGCAGCTAATCGGACACAAGCCATTCAGCAATGGCCACAATTATCTTTCAATCCATTCGCCGCAGCATGCGTCTGCAGTTATGACTCATATCAAGAACCAGCTCGCCTCACCAGAGCTAGAGCTTTTGTCGAATGGAAGCGGATATAGAGGCGGTTGGCGGCGGGAGCCCGAATGGGTACGGAAAATGGCATTTTGGCGAAAGAGTCCTGGTGAACACTGCAAATTGCTCTATTCCTGGCAGAAAATCCTGCAGCTTGGGGCGGCAATCATTATTTTGACGTTCGGAAACTCTTATCTGCTAGCGCAGTTGGCCATCGACAATCCCAGGCATCTGGATGTCCCCGTAGACCAAGCCCGAATCCTGTTAGAGATGAGCTGCCAGGCAGTCGCAAAAGAGCTAAGACTTCCCCAGGCAACAAAGGTGGAGTTTCCTTTGCACCTGGTGATCGGGCCGGAGGATGAGCACTTCGGTTTGGATCAGAAAACCGGTACTCCCACGCTGGTTTTGCGTGAATGGGATGCTGTGAAATTTACAACCGCAGCGTTACGATTCGCGATTCAGAGGAGCGTAGATCCCGCGCGTCAGGAGCATATGGTCGCGGAAGTTCTGCGTCGCGCTGAAAGGGTTGCGCCTGTGCCGGCTGCACAGCTGCACGGCTCAGTTGTGATGACCACGCGACAGCTTCAACATGAAAATGGCTGTCTCGACGGTATCACTGATGCCGGCTTGCGCGAACCGGCATGCGATGCTATCCAGGAAAATCGGAAGGCCACGGCTAAATAGCCTTCTGTTCCTCCGGACGGAGTTGGAGAATGGGCCTTTCAGGCGAGGGATTAAGTCCGATTCACGTGGCGGCGCCCGGAAGCGCAAAGTAGAATCCAGGAGCTTTCGCCATTAGTGCTGTGCCGGGTTACTTCGGGACGGATTATAGCGGAGACTTCGAAGGAGACATCACTGAGGACAGGCCGCTTGTCTCACTGCGGACGCCACATGTCACTTTTCCTGTTAATGCTGGTTCTTCCCGGCGTATGTTCCATACCTGCTTACCCCGCATCACAGGAGTTTGCCATGAGCAAAACAGCGATTACCTCGCCTGAACTCTCGCCGCCGGTCGGCCCATTTTCCCAGGCGGTCAAAGTCGATGGTTTCCTCTTCTTCAGCGGACAGGTCGCCCAAGACCCAGCCACTGGCAAGGTGGTCGAGGGGGGCATTGTGCCCGAGACGGAGCGTGTCTTCCAAAACCTATCGGCGGTTCTGAAGGCGGCCGGCAGGAGTTTTGATGATGTCGTGCGCTCCGGTGTGTTTCTCACGAACATGAGTGACTTCGCCGCGATGAATGGCATCTACGCAAGGTATTTCAGTCAGCCCTTTCCTGCCCGCACGACGATCGGGGCCGCCGCGCTACCGCTTGGGGCTTGCGTCGAGATCGACCTCGTCGTCAAGGCTTGAGGCGACGCAAGGAGGGCCTCATCGCCGGGATCTTGGTGGCTCCAAAATGCAAATACTGATTGTGGGCATCGGCGCCTTGGGCGGAACAATTGCGGCGCGTGCCATCCGCACAGGACTGCCCGTCCGGCTTGCGGCTCGCAATACTGATTCCGCGGAGGAGTTGCGCAGATCGGGCCTGCGAGTGTCCGGCATTGGAGGAGAGGTGAGGGCAGACGTTATCGACATTGCTGCAGTTGAGGACTACGGAAAGGGATACCAGTTTGACTTGATCCTGCTTGCCACCAAAGCGCAGGACACGCTGGAAGTCGCGCCTCGCGTGTTGCGCCTACTCGCGCCCGGCGGGGTGATGTTGCCTATACAGAACGGCGGGGTTGCGCGGGTGCTTGCGGACGGTCTCGGCGAAGACAGGATCCTTGGAGGATTCTCAAATCTTGGCGCCACGATGGTTGAACCCGGTGTCTACGAGCAGAAGAATGCCGGGCATCTCGTGATAGGCGAACTTGCCGGTGGCCTTAGTGAGCGTATCGATCAGGTTGCGCGCACGTTGGGTCGAGCGATTGAGGTCAAGGCATCTTCA
>QHZX01000504.1:0-1285 GCA_003224835.1 Acidobacteriota bacterium
CCAAACAAATCCCTTCGAACGATTCATATTTGCCGGTCGCTTCAAAAAACTCATGCTCGATATTCATTGAAGCGATGTAGTAAGGCAGCAGCATCACTTCATTGCAGTGCAGCTCGTTGTGATACTTCTGCGGCAAGGCCGTCTTCTTAATTGCCTGCATGATATGCACAATGAAGTTGCCGGTGCCGACGAACGGATCGAGGATGTGAACGTCCGAGGAGCTAAGAGACTTGCCAAACTCTTTCTGCAAAATGTCTTCGACGCTACGCACCATGAAGTTCACGATCGATACGGGCGTATAAACGATGCCGTGCGTGTCGGCTACCTTCACCGAGAAGCCCTGAAAGAACTTTTCATAGACAGTGTTCAGTAATTCCTGTTTCTGGGTGAACTCTTCAATTGTTCGCGCGGTCTTTTCAATCGCCACGTAGAACCGATCGAGCTTTTGCAGGAAAGCGTCGCGAGTAAAGGCTTCCGAGGTCAGCGCATCGATCACCTTTTCAATCTCTGCCGCAATTACGTTACGCCGCGTGAAGTCAGGATTGTTGAAGACGGTGCGAAAGATGCGCTCAGTCAGCAGATGCTGGATGAGCATCTCTTCGACTGCTTCTTTCGAAAGATTTGGATTGATGGATTGTCGGCATAGCGCGAAGAAATCATCGAAGGCAGCACGAAAGCGCGCATTCGTCTTTTCTTCGCGCTCGATAATGTCTTTCAGAGTCTGTCCCAGCTCGGGAACCTGATTCTGAAAGTGTTCGACCGCGTCCAGCCAATCTTCGAACTCGGGCGGAACATAATCGAAGAAGCTCTTCAGAGCATGGACCAGTGCGTCAGGTTCCGAAATATCTTCGTCTAACACCAGGCGTCCGTTTTGCATCACGATCGCACGATCCGGCGCTTGAAAGATGATGTTGTTCGATGGATACCCGGCAGCGATTTTCTTCTTAACTTCTTTCGCCAGATCGTCGGCGGTGTCTTTGGCTTCCCAAAAACCATGCGTGAGGCGGTACTCATCGACCAGTGCTCCATCAACTCGGATCGAGCGAGCGCCGGCTTTCTTGATCCATTCTGGAACCAGCTTCCAATCAAACTGGCGACCGCAATTCTCAAGCAGAGTTTGAAAAGCGGAACGGACAGCGCCTTCGTGCGCCACGCCTATCGTTTTGAATTGACGAAGGGCCTCGTAATAATTATGAACCGGCTTGTGGGTTGGTTTGAGGTTGAGTCTTTCCATCAGAGACTCGGAACACCAGGTTTCACGCTTCGGCCTTACTATAACGATACT
>QHZX01000504.1:1335-4336 GCA_003224835.1 Acidobacteriota bacterium
TTAGCGACGATCCTTAACGAGCCCGTTTGGCATCGGGCTTGCCATCAGAAGGCGGTGGGCAGTGAGCAGTGTGCGGTGGGCAGAAGGCAGGAAACAGACTGATGCAAATGGAACTCACGATCGAAACTGAAAGCAGGGCCGAAACCGAAACCAGAGCCAAGGCCAACACGGAAGGCAAAAGCGAAAACACAATCCGAGCCTTTCATGACGCACAGCGAGAGCAGACCAGTATCCTCGCTACGCTCGAGCGGGCCGCGCTTTATGGGTTCGCGCGCCGCATGCCGGCGTGGGTGAATTCGGATCACCTATCGATTCTCGGGTTCATCGGCATGATCGGAGCCGGCGCGTGCTATGCCGCGAGCAAATACAATCCACTCATGCTGCACCTGGTGAACGTGTTCATATTTCTCAACTGGTTTGGCGACAGCCTGGATGGAACGTTGGCGCGGTACCGAGATCGACAGCGGCCGCGATACGGATTTTATGTGGACCACATCATCGACACCTTCGGCATATTTTTTCTTCTGTTCGGCATGACGCTCTCCGGTTATATGAGCCAGCGCGTGGCCGCGGCGGTGCTGATCTCATATTTCATGCTGGCCATCAACTCGTACCTGGCGGCGTACTCGATCGGTATATTTAAGATCTCACAATGGAAGTTAGGCCCGACCGAGCTGCGTCTGCTGCTGATGATTGGCAACGTGTTTCTATTTTATCGGCCGCGCGTGTATCACCACCGCTACCTGCTCTTCGATGTCAGCGGAGTAATCGCCGCTTTTGGAATGTCGCTGATGCTGGTTGTCTTGTCGATCCAGCATACGCACACGCTTTACAAGTTAGAGCCCCTGCCGAAGCAGTGACGGCAGAGACCCTTCAATGATTCACTTCCTAAGATTCAATGTGGTTGGAGTGCTCGGGTTCGCTTTACAAACCGGCGCGCTTTTCGCTTTGACGCACAGCCCGCATCCATTAGGTTATCTGGCGGCGACCGCAGCAGCAGTTGAGTTGGCCGTACTAAATAACTTTGTTTGGCATCAACGTTGGACGTGGAGCGATCGACCGTCTGCAACCTGGAGCGAAACGTTGCGCCGGCTCATCAAGTTCAACATAACGAATGGCGCGGTTTCGATCATTGGCAATCTGATCTTTATGAGTCTTCTGGTCGGACGCCTCGGCCTGCCGATCGCGGGCGCTAACGTGGCGAGCGTTGCAGCTTGCTCAATCTGCAATTTTTTCCTCGCCGACCGAATCGCGTTTTATGTGGGGGCGGTGAGAAGTGAGCGGTGAGCAGTGCCGGTAAAATCAAAAAGGTTTGGATTGAAAATCCGAGAAGACTCATTCGGCGAGCTTTCGATCCGGAGTGCCAGGGGGCTTATAAAATTCGACGTTTCTAATGCCCACTTTATAGCTTTGGCGAGGTACTGCCAAACTACCAGTATCTGTAAAAACGACCTGACGTACAGCAGTCGTGCGCGCGCCAGATCGTTTGAACTTATCAAGCGGTATCGTGACCCACTCCCACCGGTTTGCGGTAAGCTTGGATAAATCTATGGGATGCGTGTGAACGCGGTTATAGCCTTCCAGTTTGATCGCCTCTATTCTCTTTTTTTGGCGCGGCGATTCGGTAAAGTTAATTTCGAACCGTATTAGATCATACTGACTTAAGTCTAGAGGTGGTTTCGTAGTTTGAAAGATAATGCCGACAAAGCCCTCTGGATCGTTGATGGTGTAGTCGAGCCAACACTCCCACTGACCAGGGGCTGAGCGTCCTATCTTGTAGGAAAGTTTTTCCCCAAATTTGAGCACACGACACGACGTCAATTGAGGAACTATTTTTGAAGGACCAATCTGCGGAGTCAAGTTCTCAGATAAGTAAGTCATAAATCCTTCAAATCCCCAATCCAGGTACTGCCCTCTTCATGTCTTGTCACGAATAGAATGTCAGTTCGGCCGCCGAGTCGATCTTTCAGTTCGCAGAGCATATCGATAATGTGACCGTCCCTTAGCGAGTAACCGATATAAATTACCGGGCCAGCGAGGTGGAGCATTTCAATGTAAGAAAATATCAATCGGCGTTTTCGCTTGGCGTCGTGGATGCCCTCTATACCCAGGAGCATCTCCTGCGAGCTGGAAATGCAACCATGAGGCTTAAGGAGCGGTACATACTCCTCAAGTGAAAGTCCGACTTTTGGTAAATCATTCTCGGTATGGATAAGCGCCAATTGCTGCGTAACGACTTTAGCCTCATAAGCCTTCTCGATTAGCACATCATAATTTGTTGTAATTAGCGCCCGCCATTTGAACCAGGGAAGTATCCGGTGAGAGTCCGATGGTTGCAACACCGACAATTTGCTTCGGACAAAAGATTCAATGTCTGCTACGCTTCGATTTGCCAGAGCTAATGAAAAAGCGTGATCGACGCTCATTGGCCAACCTTCCAAATCAAGGAATGTTTTAATAATGAGATTGCTGAGATCATCGCCCGTTGGCGCACCCGAAGACAAGGAAGCGCCAGCGCCCAGGAATAGCGTGCACTTGCCTCTCCCGATCATCGTTATGATCTGTTTCGTTCGTGGAGAGATTTGTTCGTCCATAGTCTCTCGCTCAACTAACCTCTCTACCCTGTCAGTGCGGCTATTCAATCAAACCACCTTTCGCAAACGCAGAGCGGCGCCGAAGGTTCCCGCAGGATTTACAGGCTCAGCAAAGCTCGCCAGTGCGGAATCTTCAACCGCCAGATTACCGTCTATGATAACTTCGGCGTCTTGGATAGTCAGAATGTCAAATTCGATTGTGGCCATGAGGAACCTCCTGCTGGCCCGTGGAGTATTGGCCGCGAGTGCGACCACTCTCCGAGTGTCTGAGACGTGGAAGGCTACTCCTAGAATCTGAATTAAGCAAGAGCTTTTAGCGGTCTTCACAAGTGTCTTATGGAAGTTGAGTTAGCCCCCGTAAGTCGGGCTCGCTAGGCAGTTCAGATGCCGGATGTTTCACAGAATAT
>QHZX01000505.1:0-2560 GCA_003224835.1 Acidobacteriota bacterium
CTATTATCGTCTTCCAGCGTTCTAGTTGTCCTTAACAGGCGTTATCACAAGTGTGCGCCTTTCGTTCACCTTCTTGCAGGTTATGAGTGGTAGATTTATCAACAGCTACCTGATAAGAAGGCTAAATGCCGTTCCAATAACACCGCCAACAGCGCCAAAAACAAGCGCATTCAAAGGGGCAAGCAGAAAAAGTGCCGTAGTCAGCGAGGGATCAACGGTTATAGTCACCACACATGCTGGGCAAAGCGAATAAACCAAAGCCATTGACGGTTGAGCGAGGCCAGGCGGTACGACGCTGAAGAGTGCCACAAGACGGGGGCCTAGGACGGCAAAGCTCAACAAGAACCGAAATGGAGTGAAGCGCCGTAGCTCAGACGGCCTCTCGGTTATCCCCTGCGCCCAGCCTCTCGGAAGTAATGAAATGCCAACTGCGATTATGCCGACCAAGAAAAGCGCGTAGGAGAATGACAGCCATGCCATCTCTCGTTCAGGTGCAAAATGTCGCAGGCTGCCAAACACACGACCGATTAGAACGGTCACGACCCCGCAGATGAGCAACGCCGCCCGCTGAACCATTTTGGTATCGGAATATAACATGGTCCGTTACCGTGACGGTCAACTGTCGAGAAGAGGGGGCCGGGTCGTCCTCAATGAGTGATATGGCGATTTATCAACAATTGGCCAGCACGAGCACCTGTATTTCCCGCTACGGCAGTGCCTGTTTCGACGATTGTAGATGTTCTAATATCTCGTTTTCAAAATCTGCTTCGCTTTGACCATCCCACCCAGTCTGACGCCAGAGCTACACTCCCTTTTCATCAATGACCCAGTTCTGCGGGATCGCGTAACCATCCAACAGGCTCACCACCGTGGAAAATGCCGGCAGCACCTGGAAAGTGTAACCTCTTTCTTTGATGTACGGTCCCACCAGCCCGAGCTCTTCATCGACATTGAACGTGAGCAGTTGGAGATCGGAGCGGTCTTTGATGCTTTCATAGAATTTCTGAAGATGCGGCATTTCGGCCTGGCACGGACCGCACCAGGTCGCCCATACATTGATCAACAGCTTCTTTCCGGCCAGCTCTTTGAGCCGCCACGTTTTTCCCGAGAGGTCAGCGAGCTCGAAGGCTGGTATCGGCTTTGGTGGCTTCTCCCATCCTCCAAGTTCCTCAGCCCCGACGGGAATGGGCTTGCTCCACAGCCCCCACGCAGCATCGGACCCACCCTGCGCTTTCCACAGCGCCCGTGCCTCGTTACTCAATTGGTCTTGGAATTTTCCGCGTGACCACTTCGGCGGTTCGAGACTGGTTTGCAAAGCTAATTGGTAATACGCCAGTGCATCTTGACTATGGTTTTGGAGCGCCTCGAAACGGGCAAGGTTCAGCCCCTGAGTATAAGGCCATTGAGATACTGCGCTACCCAGACCTCCTGCTCATTCCGGTCTTTCATTTGATCATCCGAAAGATTGTCATCCTTATTCTCGCTTGCGAGATTTTTCTCGTGCGAAGTCCTTGCCTCTTTCATTAGTTCCATGGCCCGAGTTGGCTGCCATTTGTGCTCTAAAAGGAACTCTGCTGCTTGGGAATACCGCCACATCCAGAGGCTGGGCGGATCAAAGTCGTTGACCGATTGCTGGTAAGCATTGAGGGCTGCGGTCCCCTCCTGCTCCGAAATTGTGTCATCGTTTTGAATCGCATAGAACCACACATACCGCTGCAAGAAACTGTTCTCCGGGTAATCCCTCACCCAGTCCTTCACAGCGTTTTCGTAATCTTTCTGGTGCTTAGACCATGCGACCGTATCGGCTTGGTCCTCTGGCTCCTTATGAGCTTTGGTCCAGCGGTCCTGAACGATTTCGGATGCTTCATTAGAGTGTGGGTACTCACGAATGAGTCGGTCCTCCATCGCGTTAACAGCTTCGAGCGATGCGCCGCTCTGCCTGTATCCGCTAATAAGAAATGCCCGCCACTCCGCATCGCCATCAGGATGTACTTTTTCCAGCCGTATCAAATCGCGAGCAATCTGCGCACGCAAGGCGTCATGTTCCGCCGACGGGTGAGTGCGGAATTCCAGGCCTGACAAAATTGAATAATCCTCGAGTCGCTTTGGATCCACTTCCTTTTCCAGTCGCGCTCGCAAGGCAGCAGCGACTCTTGGCTGCAACTCCGGGTCTTTCGCGAGAAGGAATTGAGCATAACGGTCAGCGGAACTGGGGCAGAGCGAAAAGAAGATTTCCAGGTTCTGTTTTAGTTTGTTCACATCAGCGTGCTTGCCGCTAAAATACTCGTCGGCGAGTTCTTTTGCAGGCCATGGGAAGATTGGCGCTTTGGATTTAGCTAATTCCAGCAGGTGAATGCTTTCGGGCGTGTCCGTGCCGCGTAATACTAAGCCCGCCAGAAGAAGGGCCAACGGATCATCCGGATTATGTTTTGCCCTCTTCACCAGCCTGTCGCGCAATGATGGCAACTGGTCGGGCGCCTCTTGCCGCAAATCCTCGATGAGCCGCCGATAAGGTTCGAACTCGCGCGGGTACTTAGCGATCAAACGCTCAAGCACCTGG
>QHZX01000505.1:2683-4541 GCA_003224835.1 Acidobacteriota bacterium
TATTCGACTGAGTCCCCGCAGGCGCCATCCGATCAACATTGTTGCAATCAGGCGATTACACTCATTGATCTTTGGAGCTTGGGATTTTGAGTGCAATAGGGATGTTTCGCCAACTACGCGGCAGAAGTGATTCGGGGATTGCGATGTTATAGGTTGCAAGACGATAAAGGAGGCGGTTTAATCCGCCTCCCATTCATATCACCGAAATACCGAGTTTAGGCGGCCTTGCCCTGAACCTTGGCTTCGAGAACTTTCTCGCTACCAACATTAATTTTGATTTGCTTGGGCTTGGCTTCAGCCTTCTTGGCCAAATTCACCTTCAGCACGCCCTTTTCATAATGAGCGCTCACCTGATTCGGATCCACTGAATTGGGAAGTGTGAACGAGCGAGTGAAGCTTCCGTACTGTCGCTCGATACGACGATAGTTTTCTTCTTTTTCCTCCTTCTCCAACTTCCGCTCGCCGTGCACGGCCAGGGTGCTGCCCTCGATGCGGACATCGATGTCTTTCTCGTCAATGCCCGCGACTTCCATCTTCAGAGTAATGGTGTGCTCGTCTTCGTAGATGTCCACTGGCGGGGCGAAGTTGGTAGTAGTTAACGCCTCCTCCGGACCTTCGGGGCTGAACGATTCACGAATAAGACGGTTCATGCGGTTCAAGCGATCTTGTAAGTTCGAGAACTCCCGGACGGGTTCACTACGGGTAAATAGCGTCATACTGGTTCCTCCTTGGAATGATCTAAGAGGGAAAACTTCAGATGGGCTGACTTAGTTCAGAGGACCTGAAAGAGTAAAAGAAGTACTTGCTCACTTCAACGCTAGGCTTATGTCTGACATTGTCAAGCCGGCTTGTGAACGATATGCTCCGCCGTAAGCTCGCGTCCACAGGTACCGCGACGCAAATAGGTTAACGGGGCGCCCTTCAATTCTCGTCCATGTTGTTTATCGGGACTGTGTGGGTAAACCACTCCCCGTCGCATTCTGGACACTGGCGCTGACTCGTATCTCCTAATTTCTAGAAGACTTGGACAATCCCTATTTCAGAAAGGAAGTGAGCCATAATGCACAGTATTTGCCGGGGAAGTGAACGAAACTATTGTATGGCTCGAGTGAGGTTCGGAGCGATTTCTTCATCTGGTTGGCGGAATGGTTCATAGGCGAGATGGAACTCGAGAAGGCAGTTTTCCGCCAAACCGGACGGGCTACCGATCTCTTGGGCCAGCGGTTCACCCTGAGAAGTGTTTGGCGAGCTGCCGGGAGAAACACATGCGTTCGAACGAGCTACTGAAACCTGACCTGCTCAGCGAAATCGTGCTGTTGACCTTTTGCGCTTTGATACTCGCATCACTGGTGCTGTTCGTGATGACTACGCTTGCTGAATCGTGATCGGAATTCGTTGGGAGGATTTATAACGCCAAACCTCAAAGTCGGAACGATTCTGATTGAAGAGCGCCCGTGGATCAGGAAGTTTCTTGGGCTGGAGTGTGAGTCCTGTTCGGGAAGATGGAGCGTGGTCCGTGGGCTCGATGGGTTCGCCCTCGATCGCAAGATCCATGCTGCGGGCTGGAATTTTATTTTCATGGCGGCAGAAGTCAAGGTAATGTTCTTCGGAGCTCTTGGAACAAAAAAGATCCATAATGCGTTACGACGAATTCTGGCGAAGGAAAGGCTTCAGAATTTCAACTGTCTCGAAGTGACTGGCATTGTAGGCAAGCGCTTTCTCGGCTTACCTTATGCCATTGTTTCCGCACACTCACGCCATATCCAACCGAGCTGTTATTTGGAAAACGACGAAGAACGGCAGACGGCCCAGCGTGACGCCGAATCAGCGACAGAGTCCTGATCGCAGGGTCAGTGAG
>QHZX01000506.1 GCA_003224835.1 Acidobacteriota bacterium
ATCGACATCGGAATCCCCAATCATCACACTCTCATCTCTGCTTACCTGCGCCTCCTTGAGCAGCCTTTCAATTCCCAGGGCATCGGGCTTTTTGGTCTCAAAGCTATTACCGCCGTATACCCGAAAGAAGAAATTGCCGAGTCCCAGAGCCTCAACGATGGCGCGCGAAGGCCCGACCGGCTTGTTGCTCAGTACAGCCATAGTGCGCGGGTTTCCATTTGCGCCGCGCCGTAAAGCTCGCAGTGCCGCGAAAACGCCCTCGTAAACGTAGGTATGGTCCAGCTTGTGTTCGCGGTAATAATCAAGGAAATACTGCTGAGCCTCTTTGAGGAAATGTTCATCCCTCGGATCACCCAGGGAACGGCGTACCAGCATGGGAGCGCCATCTCCGATGTAGCTGGCAATCACCTCCGGCGGAAGTTCATGCCGTCCGTAGTGGCGCAACATGGCGTTGATGGAGTTCGCGAGATCGGTGCGGGAGTCAACCAGAGTCCCATCGAGATCGAAGATAAGCAGCTTGATGTTCTCAGAGGGGATCTTGCGGTTGACCTTGACCATTCCATTTCGAGTTTAGCGGCTGAAGACCGATCACACCAAACCTTCGTGTACCGTAGCCTGCCCCGAACGTAGCGTAGCGGAGTCGAAAGGGTGTCCTTTGTGGTTAATCTTTTGTCTCAGTTGCCCACACGGTCACGGGCCTCAATCTGAATGCTATTCTCAAGAAGAACAGCTTATGGACTTGACCCAATTCAAGTTTCTTAGCTTTGACTGCTACGGCACACTCATCGACTGGGAAACAGGGATACTCGCCTCGCTCCGCTCAGTATTGAAGAATCACAACAAAACTCTGACCGATGCCGAGATTCTCAATCTGTATGCCGAACTCGAAAGCGCAATTGAAAGCGGAGAGTTCAAGCCCTACCGCGAGGTGCTGAAGGAGGTAGTTCGAGGATTCGCTGCTCGACTGGGCTTCAAGGTCACAGAGCAGGAGGCGAACTCGCTTCCTGACTCATTGAAGGATTGGTGTCCGTTTCCCGATACCGTAGCGGCGCTTAAGTCCTTAGCGCGCCATTACAAGCTCTGCGTGATCTCCAATATCGATGACGATCTCTTCGCCCACAGTGCCCGGCGCCTCGAAGTGCCATTTCACGTGGTGGTCACCGCATTAGAGGCGCGCAGCTATAAGCCCTCGCATAACAATTTCCATCTGGCCTTGACGAAGATCGGAGCGCCGAGAGAGCAGGTTCTGCACGTCGCCGAGAGCCTCTTCCACGATGTTGCTCCAGCCCGTGCGTTGGGAATCAAGAGCGTCTGGGTCGATCGCAGCAAAGGCAAACGCGGGAGAGCCTCGCGGACCGCAGATGTAAAGCCCGACCTGGAAGTTCCGGATCTGAAGACCTTGGCAGAACTCGTGGAACGAAGTTTCAATTCACCACCGAGGCATTGAGTCCCAGAGAAGATGTCATTCCGAAAGCCCGTTACGAGCGCACGTTCGTTCCTGTGCGCGAGTAGGGCTGAGGAATCTGCTCCGCTGCGGTTGCGCGGAAGCAGAGAAATTCTTCAGGGTTAGCCGCCAGGAGAAGAAATGCTGTGTCATCGTCATTAAGATTTTGAAACAGCTTTCTCCGTGCCTCCGTGTCTCCGTGGTAAAGGCGGCTTTTTCTTCAAGGGAGAATAGTTCCAACGGAGGCAAAGCCATCAGAACCTTTCTGGCGAAAATACTATGGTTCGTAGAAGGGGGTGTCAAGAAATTTTTGGAGAACAAAACCCTTATTAATCAATATCTTACAAAACAAGTAACAATCTGTTCAAAAGTGACACTTTTTGTTACTTTCGCCTCTCGCGCAGGTAAGAAGCTCAATTCTTTCATTGCTTTAGCCGGATCGGCTTTACTTTCTGAGGTTCAAACTGATGAAGCCGACATCCTCGTCGCGGTCAAAAACCCGGTGCGGGTAGAGCTTCTTCACCAGCAAGCGAAATCCACCAAATCCTACTCCGATGACCAGGGCCAGGACCAAAATAATGCCGATCAGCGTAAAGACCCCGACAATCAAGTTGCCGATATTGTCTCGCTTGCTCAGGAATGTAGGTTCGTTGTAGGTGACCTCGGCTTCGTAGTTCACCGAGGCCAGCAACTCCTTCGCATCTCCGCTTGAAATGGAACCGGAGGCGATCGCGACAATCGGGCCCGTACGCTTCATTTCAAAAGATTGTGGGCCACTGGTCACCGCAGGATGAAATTGCTGAAATGTCCGAAGCTGAGTCGCGGCGATCTGAGGAGTGGGGTAATAAATGAGAATGAGAGTGCCC
>QHZX01000358.1 GCA_003224835.1 Acidobacteriota bacterium
TTACCTTTGAATACGTTCTGCTAAAAAACACGAACGATTCGGCTCAGCACGCTCGCGAGCTGGCGGAACTAGTTCGGGGCATTAAAGCAAAAATCAACCTGATTGCGCTGAACCCGGGTCCCGGAGTCGCATTCCAGACTCCCTCCGATGAAACTGTCCTCAATTTTCAGAAAATTTTGATGGGGGCTGGTGTGCAGGCATTTATTCGGCGTCCTCGCGGACGTGATATCTACGCTGCCTGCGGCCAACTGAAGCGCACAGTAGAGATGGCTACTTAGCGGACTGGGCTTGGGCGATGGCTGTGGCGGCCGTGGTTTGGACCGCCGGCAGCTCGATTTGGAAAATCGCGCCGCCCACTTCGCGGTTGCGCCCGGAGATTTTACCTCCATGCTCCTGAATGATGCCGTAACAGGCGCTCAATCCCAAGCCGAGGCCTTGACCTACGGGTCTGGTGGTGTAGAAGGGATCGAAAACGCGCGCGGGCTCCGCGATTCCTGGGCCAGTGTCAGTGAATTGAATAATGACGAGGTCGCCATCTAAGCGCGTTGAAATCGTGATACTCCCTCCGCGTTCAGACATGGCATTCACAGCGTTACTGATGACGTGAGAGAAAACCTGCAACAACTGGTTCGAGTCCCCCTGAACCCGCGGCAGAGGAGTTGATAGTTCGATGGCTGAAGTCACGCGCGCCACTTCCATCTGCGGCTGGCTCAGCTTCAGGCAGGTTTGCAGGATTGCGTTCACGTCCACTGGGGTTTTGGTTGTAGGTACTTGTTTGGCAAAGCTGAGCAGGCTTGTAACCAGGGTACGAACTCGCTTTGTCTGGGCCGAGATTTTCGCTGCCAAACTGCGTTGTTCAGGCGTAAGCTCGGTGGCGCCCAGCAACTCGGCATAGCCCAACATCGCAGTGAGCGGATTATTGAGCTCGTGGGCTGCGCCTCCTACCAGCTGTCCCATGGAAGCTAATTTCTCCGATTGAATCAGTTGCGACTGCAATAGCTGCAACTCTTGGAAGGATTGTCGCGACGAACTGAGCAGGCGGATGAGTTCGAGATCCAGGAAATGTTGCTTGAGAAACACCATGCCGCCCATTACGAGCATGGCGCCCAAGGTCAGTACTAGTCGAAAAGTGCGGACGCGGCCCGGAATCGCGTTATCGAAAGCGGAGAACCAGGCGAAAATAGGCAGCGAGAATACTGCGAGCATGCCGAGCCGGGCTGCCCAAACCCCTTTGGGAAGAGACTTCGCGGATATTCGTTCCTCGGCGGGCATACGGAACGCCAGCAGTCCGGGCACGCTCATCCACGCTATTGAGATTACAAGAGGAAGGTCATACAGACTTCCCGAGTAATAGGTCTGCCGTCCAATGGCCCAGATCGCGATGTAGGAACTTGTCGAATATAGAAGACTTGCGCCGAACCAATGGGCGTAAATTTTTCTCCAGGAGCCGGAACTGCGATACCAAAGCAGCCCAAGTATTCCAAGCAGAGCGATTTTCTCAACTGAGTAGGAGGCCTGCAGGTTAGCTTGGTAAGCCACTGGATCGGCATAACCGAATTGCCAAGCGGTCACGGCATAAACATAAACATAGACCCACCAAAGCAGCAGGAGGGCAAAGTCGAGCGATCCGGAGCGCCAATCGCGGTCATGTTGTTTAATACTGGGTTGCAGCGCCAAAGCTGCCATCATCGGGACAATATGAATAAATAGGAGGGCGTCCCAACTGAAAAGATCGGGTACCTCCTGCCGCTGAATTACTTCGACATAGCTCCAAACCAGCTGATAAGTCAGCCAGCATGAGAAACCGACTCCCATGAGGACCCAGAAGACCCGGTTGCGGCCACGATGCAGGAAAATGCCAGGCAGGCAGGAGAGTACGGCCGAAAGCAAGAGCAGGAACTGTAAGGCGTCGCTAAGCGCAACCAGCCCGAAGCTGCGGTGAACGAGCAATGAGGCGGTAATCTGGAGCAACACCAGACACACCAGCCCGGTACCCCACGTTTTGACACGCGAAGACATCTACCTAGCCCCAGCCAATTCTAGGATGGTATCTGCTTCCCGAGACGTTACGTCGGTAACTACTTTGGTAAGGCCCTGGATACCTTCCTGTCCTTTAGGCCGTCGGGCCGGTTCTCCTGGCTTTTGGCTGGGTTTCTACTTGCCATAGGCATGTTCCAGCCCATAATATCCAGCGAGACCACTGCCTTGGCTGTTCTAACCCGAAAATGGCTGCTTCGATTCCGACCCCGTTCACTATGGCGAAAATCGCCATTTAGCCCGGAAGAGAACCTCAGAACGGAACGCTGGCTGGCTACGGCGAGGGTGTTCCTTGCCTCATCCGCGCTCGTGGTCCTCTGGTTTTATCCCCAGGATCTACGCTCACCCTGGGCTTATGCCCTGTTGGGCTTTTACATTGCCCACGGCACCGCCATCATGGTCCTGCTGCGATCACCGCAGCAAGCCTCATCTCCATTTCGTTTGCTGGTCCACTGCGTGGACGTGCTGTGGCCGGCCCTCATCTCGCCCTATACAACCAGACAAGACAATCCCTTCCGTCTGTTTTTTGTGTTTGTGCTGGCCGCTGCCGCTTACCGATGGGGTCTTTGGGAAACATTGATGACAGCGGTCGCATCGGTCTCGCTGCTTTGGTTGGAGAGTTTGTCCTTCAAAGAAGGAATCATGCAGGCGCTCCATACATTGAGCGCTCATCACCGCATGCCGGCTATCGAATTTAACAGCGTTGGAATTGGCGCAAGAGAGCTGTTCACCGAATCGGTGTACCTGATCGTGATGGGACTGTTGCTGGGTTATCTAGCCGAGCGGCAAAAGAAACTGAGCGCGGAAAAGGACATTGCCGGCAGAATGTTGCGGTTGGTGCGGATGGATGTGGGACTTGGCGGGTCGCTGTCGAACATCGTAGTTGAACTGCTAAAGCTCTACGGAGCGAAAACCGCGCTGCTTGCCAGCCGCGAAAGTGGCAGCCATAGAGTTCTGATTGGCGAAGTTAATTTGAACAGCGTAATGCCCGAGCTGCGATGGGCTGACGCCGGCCCTCAGGCTTCCGAGATATATTTGCGGGAAAGTGCCGCGGCAAGCTGGTCGGCAAAGCGCGATGTCGCGAAAGATGAAATTCGCGTCACCGGCCTTGATTTTTCCGGCTCTCTTCTTCGTGATGTCGACCCGGCGGTAGTTCGCGGCTTCGCTCAGCACCACTCATTCGAGACCCTGGCTGCGGCGTCATTTTCGTTTTCCCAGGAGCTCTCCGGCCGAATTTTTCTGCTGGAGCCTACTTTTTCCTCTAGCACAGAAGAAGAACTGGGATTTCTGCAAGACCTCGTCCGGCAGATCACGCCGGCAATATACAATCTCTATCTTCTGCGGCGACTGAGGAGCAGAGCCGGAGCTGCCGAGCGTGCCCGCTTGGTGCGGGACCTCCACGACGGTGCGGTGCAGTCTTTGATCGGGGTCGAAATGCAGGTGGACGTGCTGCGGCGGCATGCGCCAGGAGCGGACTCCATGGCCGGTGAACTCGAGCGCATTCAGGGACTATTGCGGGAAGAGGTCCTGAAACTCCGCGAGTTGATGCAGGAGATGAAATCCACAGAGGTGGACGCCCGTCGCCTACCCGAGTTCCTGCGCGATACCGTTCAGAGATTTCAGCGTGAAACCGGCATCACTGCGCAATTTATTCTGGACGGCGACGAAGTTATCCTTCCCCAATCGGTTTGCCGTGAATTGGCCCGCATTGCGCAGGAGGCGCTGGTCAATGTACGGAAGCATAGCGGGGCCAAGCAAGTTCTAGTGCAGCTTCTGGAGCAAGAGAGCGGATGGCAACTGATTGTTGAAGATGACGGCATGGGTTTTCCGTTTGCAGGAAGAGTTTCACAGTCTGAGCTGGATGCCGGGGGACGAGCCCCAGCCATCATCCGCGAACGGGTACGCATCATCCAGGGCGATCTCACGATAGAATCTAAGGTAGGAAAAGGCTCGCGAGTTGAAGTCTTCGTTCCGCAGGCCCAACCGGTTGAGGTTGGCAGCGAATCGCGAACTTTGTTTACATGATCCGTTGCCACGCGTCTGAATTGACATTCATTTAGTAATTTTTGTTGTTAGGTCTCCCTTCCCCGGAAAATTTGCGGCTCACGATGGACCATCGAAGGCTCGAACCAGTGCGCATTTTGATTGCTGACGATCACCCGATCTTTCGGGATGGGTTGAAGCGCCTTTTGGAATCCGAAGGCGAGTTCGTGGTCATTGGCGAAGCGTGCGATGGCGTAGAAGCGGTTACGCTGGCTCGCCAACTCGCACCCGAGGTCATGCTGCTCGACTTAGCTATGCCGCGCCGGCAGGGGCTCGATGCACTCCGCGAGCTGGCATCCGATGCAAGAGCAGTGCGCGTGATCCTGTTGACTGCGGCGGCGGAGAAAGAGCAGATCGTTGAAGCCTTGCAGCTTGGGGCGCGTGGAGTTGTCCTCAAGGATTCAGCGACTCAGATTTTGCTGAAGAGCATTCGCGCGGTGATGCAGGGCGAGTACTGGGTCGGCCGGGAAAGCGTCTCGAACCTGGTGCAGTATCTGAGGACCCTGGTTTCACCATCGGCAGGATTCCCGCAAAAAAACAAATATCGTCTTACGCCACGCGAGCTAGAGATCATTGCGGCGGTGGTGGCAGGCTTTGCGAATAAAGAGATCGCCCAATATTTCAAGATCAGCGAAGACACGGTAAAGCACCACCTCAGCAATATTTTTGATAAGGTGGGCGTTTCCAGCAGGCTTGAGCTGGCGCTGTTCGCAGTAAACCAATCTCTGCCTTTCAAGCCGATCTCATAATTGCCAGGCGAGACACTCTTAGCAGTGCACGATTTTGGGACTGGCAATGCCTCGCGTAGCTTTGCGCGTATCTACGACCAGTTTTGATTCCCTCACAATTTGTTCGTAATCGTAATCGGAATGGTCGGTGACGATCAGCACACAATCGTATTGGCCCAGGTTTTCAAGCGGCGCGCATTTCATTTGCAGGTCGTACTTGCGTCCGCGGCCAACTGTAGGAAAGTAAGGATCGTTATAGCTGACCTGGGCGCCCGCTTTCTGCAGCAACTCAATAATGGTCAACGCAGGGGACTCACGCAGATCGTCAATGTCTTTCTTGTATGCGACGCCAAGCACTAATACTTTGGATCCGTTGACGGCTTTTTTCTGCTGATTTAACGCGTGCGTTACTGAATCCAACACGTGGTATGGCATGTTGGTATTGATCTCGCCAGCCAACTCGATGAAGCGGGTGTGGAAGTCCCATTCTTTTGCTTTCCAGGAAAGGTAGAAAGGATCGACTGGAATGCAGTGCCCTCCGAGGCCAGGACCGGGGTAGAAGGGATGAAAGCCGAAAGGCTTGGTGGAGGCAGCTTCAATGACCTCCCAGATATCGATGCCCATCCTCAAGCACAACAGCTTAAGCTCGTTCACCAGAGCGATGTTGACGCAGCGGTAGATGTTTTCCAGCAGCTTCGTCATCTCAGCGACAGCCGGTGAAGAAACCGGAACCGTACGCCTGAAAATCGCTCCATACAGGGCGCCTGCAAGCTCGGAAGCCTTGGGCTCCAATCCGCCAATTACTTTCGGGATGTCGTGACGCGCTACCGTTTGATTGCCTGGGTCCTCGCGCTCCGGCGAGAAGGCGACAAAAAAGGTCTTATCGTCAGGTGATCCCCGGCGAGCGGCCTTTAAACCCAGCCGGTTTCCTTTTTCGAGAATTGGAACCAGGACCTCTTCCGTGGTACCCGGATAAGTCGTGCTCTCCAGGACCACCAGCTGCCCCGGCTGCAGGTGAGGTGCTAGCGCTTCGGCGGTTCCGGTTATGTAACTCAGGTCAGGCTCGTGGTATTCATTGAGCGGAGTTGGGACGCAGATGATGATGGCGTCCATCTGCTCCAGTTGCGCGTAGTTGGAGGTCGCAGAGAAGCCCTGGCCGCGTGCTTTTTGAATTTCGTCGGTAGTGATCCGAAAAATATATGAACCGCCGGAAGCCAGAGTGGAAACCTTCCGTTCGTCGATGTCGAAACCAGTAACCCGGAATCCCTGGTCGCTGTAGAGCAAGGCCAGGGGAAGCCCGACATAGCCGAGTCCAATGATCGCGACTTTGG
>QHZX01000524.1 GCA_003224835.1 Acidobacteriota bacterium
TTTCACATAGTCGGCAATGAACTGATTTACTTCTGAGCTAAAGCCGATCACATCCGGCGCAACGTAATTGATCAGCACGGCACGATCGATACCCGCCGCATCCAGGTACTTGAGGAATGACTTTGGCGAACGGGTAAATTCGACGATCTGCTCGAAATTGGGCCTCCGCTTCTTTATTAACTCCAGAGCATGTGGCCGAAACATGTGCAGCGGCTGGATGTGGATGTGACAGTCGGTGGTCAAGGTTCAGGTCCGCAGTTTGGTTCGAAAGCCGATGTGCTTAGCTTGAACTTCCCTCGCTTGCCAGTGTAAGCTTGAAGTGACTTTCTGTGGGCACCGCCTCACCCAGTTGGTCTCAAGTACCCATTAAAATCGCTGAAAAGTGCTCAAGTTTAGCGGAAGTGGTGGAATTGGCAGACACACCATCTTGAGGGGGTGGCGCCGAAAGGCGTGGGGGTTCAAGTCCCCCCTTCCGCACCATATTCCGGAGCGCTAGCCAAAAAGACTCGTTCCAATAAAGGTTTCTTTTTCATGATCACGCTTATCTACCTGATTCACATTTTCGTTTGTTTTTTTCTGGTCATTGTTGTGCTGCTTCAGAGTGGCAAGAGCGGTGACATCGCCGCGGCTTTCGGCGGCCAGGGAAGCCAGACCGCATTCGGCCCTCGTGGCGCGGCAACCGTGCTGACCAAGGCCACTACCTGGTGCGCGGTGATCTTCATGCTCACGTCGATCACGCTTTCAATTGCAGCCTCGCGCAAGACCGGACCCAAGTCAGTGCTGCAGAACTATAATTCTGCGCCGGCGAAGCCTGCGCCCGCGAATCCACCAGCTCCCAAGAAGTAGCTCGTTGGCGTGAGCTCCTGAGCTGTTCCTGTTTGTCTGCCGGCCTGCAGCTTCGGATTACCTTGTAAGCTAAGAGGCAGTAGCGTAAGAGCTAACGGCTGCTTCTCCCATGATCCACGAAATCCTGCCTGTCGGTCCCTTGCAGTGCAATTGCTCGATTATTGGCGATGAGACTTCGCGTGAAGCGATGGTCATCGATCCCGGCGACGATATTGCGGATATTTTGGCTACCATCGAAACGCACAAGCTCAAGAATGCTCGACCTGCAAGCAGAGTGGATCGGGATGGAGTCGCCGGGAAAGGTTGAGATTGATAACAGCGTCAACGAGAAAGATACCGTGCAAGCGGGCTCATTGCTCGCAAATATCATTCACACGCCCGGACACACTGAGGGCAGTATCTGCCTTTATTTTCCAGCGCAGAGTAAATTGATCGCCGGCGACACACTGTTTGCAGGCAGCATTGGGCGAACCGATCTCCCTGGCGGTTCGTTTGAGAAGATAATGCGCTCTCTCCACGATAAGGTGCTTGCTTTGCCGGATGAGACTGCGGTAGTCCCAGGACACGGCCCGTTAACTACGATTGGAGCCGAACGGGAACGGAATCCGTTCCTAAAGAATCGATAATTTTCTGGGTCTCATTCTGCGCGTTTTACTAACAGATATGCGCCTGGTCCTTGCTGCCCACGGATTGATCGGCAAAATTCCTTCACCACGAATCCCGCTCCTAGCGCCTCCATGAACGCGTGACGCGTTGCCAGTCTCCACTGGCGGGCCAAATCTTTGTCCTTGTGCTCGATTCTGTCCATGTCGCCGGGAATTTCGATCGCTATTCTTTGCTTTGAAAGCGATGCCGCTAAATTGCCTTCCGCAGGTTTGCCGTCGCCGTTAAAGCGGATAACGGGTTCCAAATGTTTAAGGGCGTCGAGTGCTTCCACACTCGAGTTCTTGCCGCTCAGCTTTTCTCGAACTTCTGAATCCGCCATATGCCACGTTACCCAAAGACGATCGGTCCCGTTGGTATGCAAGTGGCTGGAAGTCTGTGGACCATAAAAGTCCACTCGGTAACTATCTGAAATTACACCCAGCTTGCTGAAATTTAGATGAGCATTCAAACTGCGCAAGGGATCGAAGGTCCAGGTCATATCAGTGATCCCAATGGCAAGAGCTCTCTCCCGCTGCGCCAGCTTTAAACGATAGCCCAGGCCGTATTCTCGATATGACGGACGTACCGCCAGCATATGGGAGTGCAGGCCGAACCGGCCGTGCTCCAGGCTCGGGAAAGCCAGGGCGAAGCCAACCAGCTTAGGACCGTCAACTGCACCAATAAGGATGCTGCCGGCTGCTTTCATGGCGACCGCCAAAGTAAGTGGAGTCACATCCGCGTCAGCAAGGCCCCAGACTTCTTTTTCCAGCTGGAGCACGAACTCGAGTTCCGCAATCGTTTCCAGATCACGAATAACTACACTGTCT
>QHZX01000515.1 GCA_003224835.1 Acidobacteriota bacterium
CGCGCGTTGCGCCATGGATGGATAGAGGCTGTTGCCGCCTTGTTCGATTGTAGCAAAATGGAACCCGGCTGTGTTCGCGATCACCTGAAGAAGGTTCGGATCGTTGGTGTCATTATTAGTCCTCGGAATGGCGGTATGCTGTCCGTGTGATAAATCCGGAATCGCTTGCGGAAAGACGAAGCCGGGACTCAGATCGGGATTTTGTGTGCGACTGCGGTAACGAGTCCACCAACTGGTGTCGAGCGTGAGCTTGGTGAGATTCGTCAACCGAAGTTTCCCGCTCGAGCCGGTCGCGGTACTGCCCGGTAAAGTGCGAAACTGTTCCAGATCCACCGGCTGCGCGCCCTTCGAGGCCAGGTACGCATTGAGGAATGTAAAATGGGTGCGCTCATCCTCGGTGTTGTCGTGGATGTACTGATCCATGTCCTCATCGAGTTGCGCCACAGCGTCGTGGTAAGGCTGATTTCCGCTGCCGTCTGGCTCTTCACTGTCCTGGATTCCGGCGAGTTCGTTGTATTGAACCCAAAAATCCGTTTCGAGGATTTCTGCGGCCGCTGCAAACCGAAGTAAAGCGGCATCGCCTTTTGTGAGCCCAGGCCCTTTGCCCTTGCCCTTATTCTTGGCAAAGAGCGCGGCGCCAGGTGCGAGCAGAGCTGCGCCCGCCGCCATACGCCCAAGAAATGCTCTCCGTCCAAGCACGCGCAAGGGTGGCGAGAAGTTATGCATACCGATTCCTTTCTGTCTGGTGTTGATTTTGGTGTTTACCGCCAAAACCATGTCTGGCGATGTTGTTTTCATTTGCCCAATGATCGTCGCCAGCGGAATACCGTGCCGTATTACAAAAGTAACGCGGGTGTTACTTCGCTCGTCGGCTGTTCAGCGTGAGTCAGTCTTCAGTAATCTTGCCAAACAATCCGTGTGCTTCGTCGACAATCCCGGCGGTGAAGTAGACTCCGTCGCCAAGAGGGAGGAGGGACCATAATCCGTTGATTTGGAGCGGAGTTCCATCTGATTTCATGAGTGTCTGAAGAAATGCGCCAGTCGTCGGATCATAGTTGTTGATCTTTCCGTCACCGAAATTTCCCACCCAAAGTTCACCCTCGACGATCGCAAGTCCCCACGGAGAATTCAGGTTACCGTTTGAGATGAGACGATGAATGAGGTTGCCGCTCGTATCGAATACGTTGACGAATCCATTGCCCGGACCGGCCACGTCATCGTGCTTCTGTTTGCCCTGGAGTGCGTAAGTGACATAGATTTGGCCGTTCAAATTCTGGATACCGAACGGAGCAAAGCCCGCCGGTAAGTTTGGATCGCTGAAACCGTTCGGGTTCGTCTGTTGGAAATTCTCGTCGTAAGTTTCAACGTGACCTGAAAAAAAGTTGGTTACGTAGAGAAAATTATGACCATTGGCCACGCCGGTCGCGGCCCCTTTGTAGACTGCCTTGTTCTTGGAATTGTCGACCGCGATCACTGCGTTTGTCGGATCGACACTGGAATTCCAGCCTGAGATCGAACCATCTTCACTGGCAAAGATGAACTTGGCGGGTTGGGAATTGCCGTTCTTGGTGACTTTGAAGAACGCCGTGGTGTTCAACACGATTCCGGTGGGATTTCCGCCATCCTTGTTCTTCGCGCTTGGCGGAATCGTGACGACCAACGACAACGCGGTGCCGTCTTGACGATAAAGGGTTGAAACGCCGGTGCCGTTATCACTGACCCAAATTACCGAGCCAGTCGAGTTCGCCGTCATTCCCCACGGATTCACCAGATGTGGATCAGTGTGAGCGGCGACGCCGGGAATGTCGGACTGAAAATTCGTTGTGCTGTAAGTGTCGGCATGGGCGAATGAGGCCAAACTGGCCAACGCGACGCAGACAACGGCAATGGTTTTGATCGAAGTAGGTAAAGTTTTCATGTTTTTGTAATTTTGCGTTGATTGATTTTATCCTTGGATCGCGGATCCCGGCACCAACGCGGTGCGGCAAAAAGTAACAGAGTTGTTACTTTTGCGGTTTATCGATGGAAGCGTCCGGTTCGCGAATGGCGTAGCCGACGTGGCGCACGGTGTGAATCAGTTGCGGATCGCCGATTTTTTTTCGTAAGCGTCCAATGAAGACTTCCACCAGTTTGGTATCGTATTCGTGCGGATGTTCCCAGACGCGCTCGCACAATTCGGTGCGGGTGAAGACGCGACCCGGCTCGCGCATTAGAACCTTCAACAAAGTCAGCTCGCGCGCGGAGAGTTCGATCCGTCGCGCACTGCGGTGGACGTCGTGATTTACCAGGTCGAGTGTTAGATCGCCAATGCGCAGATGGATCGCTGGTTCTTCCGGATAGCGACGTCCGAGGGCGCGGATCCGCGCGAGCAATTCCTGCATCGCAAATGGCTTCGCTAAATAA
>QHZX01000359.1:0-1108 GCA_003224835.1 Acidobacteriota bacterium
AAATGGAACGCCAGCAAGGAAAGATATCGGATCAGGAATACGCCAAGACCAAGTCGGCTCTCGATCAGACACTCGCCCGAGCCATTAAGCGTAAGACTTAAGCCTCAACGTTTACTCGCAGATAGAGCCTGAACCGCGCTGTCAATCACCCGCATCTATTCTGTAGGGGCTAATTATGGGAAACACATTTAAGACTGCGTTCCTGCTGACGGCGCTGACTCTGCTGCTGATGTTCGTTGGGCGAATTTTCGGCGGCCAAAACGGCATGCTGATTGCGCTGATCTTCGCAGCGGTTCTGAATTTCGTCTCCTACTTCTTCTCCGACAAAATCGCGCTGGCTATGTATCGCGCGAAACCAGTCACGCGCGAAGTACTGCCGCGCGTCTATCAAGTCGTAGAACGGCTCTCGGAAAAGATCGGCATCCCGACACCGAAGATTTACGTGATTCCCACCGAATCGCCGAACGCATTTGCCACCGGACGCAATCCCAATCATGCTTCAGTCGCTGTTACTCAAGGCATTTTGGGTCTGTTGAATGACGAAGAACTCGAGGGCGTAATTGCCCACGAACTCGGTCACGTACGCAATCGTGACATTCTGATCAGCTCCATTGCAGCAACTGTCGCAGGAGCCATCACTTATCTGGCGGAAATTGCCCGCTGGGGAATGATCTTTGGCGGGTATGAACGCGACCGAGACAGCCGAGGCGGAGGAGGCTTTGGCGCACTGCTCATGCTGATCCTGGCGCCTATTGCCGCCATGCTCATTCAGCTGGCGGTTTCACGCTCGCGGGAGTACCAGGCCGACGAGTCGGGAGCGCATTTTACCGGCAACCCTTACGCCCTCGCCAGCGCACTGGCCAAACTCGACGCCTCTTCGAAACGCCTGCCGCTTCCGGCCACTCCATCTACTGCGCATCTTTTTATTGTTCAACCGTTCTTAGGTATGAGCATGGGGAACCTGTTCTCGACGCATCCGCCGATCGCGAAACGAATCGAGCGGCTGACGGGAAGACCCGCAGAGTTCACCATGCAAAGGTAAATCTAGTGGCCAGTGGTCAGTGATTAGTGGTCAGTGGCTGTGGTTAGTGGCTAGTGGTTATGTGGC
>QHZX01000359.1:1181-9904 GCA_003224835.1 Acidobacteriota bacterium
CGCGGCAAGGATGAGGTTGTCCGCCTCGCGTTTGTCTCGGTGCTGGCACACGGCCATTTGCTGATCGAAGGCGTGCCCGGCGTCGGCAAAACCACTTTGGCGCAGGCCCTGGCGCGACTGCTCGGCTGCAGCTTTCAGCGCGTGCAGTTCACCAGCGACATGCTCCCCTCGGACATCATTGGCATATCGATTTATTCCGCCACCGAACAAAAGTTCGAATTCAAGCGCGGCCCGGTTTTCACCAACGTCCTGCTGGCTGACGAAATCAACCGCACCACGCCAAAGACGCAATCGGCATTGCTCGAAGCGATGAACGAAGGTCAAGTCACGGTTGATGCCGACTGCCATCCGTTGCCGCAGCCGTTTCTGGTTATCGCGACGCAGAATCCGGTTGAGCACCATGGGACTTATCCGCTGCCCGAGTCGCAACTGGACCGCTTTCTGATGCGCGTGCAAATGGGATATCCCGACCGCAAGTCCGAGCGGGAGATCCTTCGCGCCGAAGCCGGCACTGCGCAACTGGAAAATCTTGTGCCGGTGTTGACCGGGGCCGACATTCTCGAAATGCAGCAAATCGTGACCCAGGTGGAAGTTGACGATTCGCTGGTGAGCTATGCGCTCGAAATTGTCGCCCGCACTCGCAAGCATGAAAAGCTCACGCTGGGAGTTTCGCCCCGCGGATCACAGATGCTTTACCGCGCGGCACAAGCAATGGCTTTCCTTGATGGGCGCAGCTTCTGTGTTCCTGAAGATTTCAAGCCCCTTGCTGTTCCGGTCTTCGCACACCGGGTCGCAATTCACGGAATGAATTCGTCTGGATTGAAAAAATCCGTGCGCGCCGAAGACGTCATTCAGGAAATCGTCGAGTCGGTGCCGGTACCGGTATAGAAAACTGATTTCAGATTTCAGATTGACGGTCTCAGATTTAGACCTACCCTGCCATTCCGAATCGCTTCAGCGGTGAGAAACGTGCTTTTCACTTATCATTCATCCAATGACATTCCTGCGCTTCCTAATTCTTTTGTCCCTGGTGGTCTGGCTGGGCGCCCTCATCTTCTTTCCCGTCGTGGCGCAAACCGCCTTCACCGTGCTTCCGTCAACACACCTCGCAGGACTCATCGTACGAAACTCATTAATCGCGCTGCACTGGATGGGAATCGTCGCTGGAATTATTTTTCTGACCTGTTCACTTATTCACAATCGAATCACGATTGGAAGATTCCGCGTTTTGGCCCTGAGCCACGCGCTCGTGATCCTCATGCTCACCCTGACTTTAATTTCGCAGTTCCAAATCATTCCACGCATGGACGCTCTTCGCACCTCGGCTGGAGAAATCGCGGCGCTCCCTGCCGGCAACCCGATCCGCACCCAATTCGATGCTCTCCACGTGTGGTCCACCCGCATTGAAACCGCTGTGCTGCTGCTCGGATTGGTCGTGCTGTACTTCGTGACGCGTCGCTTGTCCACGTCCCGGTTCTACTGCTGACAGCCTGAGCCAACTGGAGCTCCGCTGGGCTGTTCGCCCATGAAACTCAGCTCCTTGGCGGTCAGAGGCAAAGGCTTGGACCACAGAGGTCACGGAGTTCCACAGAGGACTCACAGAGGCAGGACGAATTCCGACTTGGCCTCGCAAATCATTTATCCTGTTTACTTCACCTGAACTGCTGAGACATTCCCCGAAAAACTAAGACCCAGGAGCTAACAGCTAAAAAGCTGCATTATGAAAACCGGCATCATTGGCCTGCCACAAGTAGGCAAGACATCTTTATTCACGATTCTCACCAAGGCATCGCTTTCCTCCGCCAAGTCCAATCCTCGCGACGCCCACATCGGCGTCGCCAAAGTTCCCGACGATCGTCTCGACCGCCTGGCCGCACAGTGCAACCCCAAGAAGCTGACTCATGCTGCGGTTGAGTACGTGGATCTCGGCGCCATTGGACAGGACGCGTTGAAGGAATCCGGCTACATCACCCATCTCCGCAACGTGGATGCTATCGCCCACGTGGTACGGGCTTTCGAGGACGATTCCATTCCGCATGCCGGGCCGATCGATCCGCTACGTGATATCAAGAACGTTGAATTCGATCTCATGGTCAGCGACCTCGGACAGATTGAAAAACGCATTGAGCGCGTAGAAAAAGATTTGAAGAAGATGCGCACCGCCGATCTCGAAAAAGAGTTCGAGTTACTGAAGCGCGCCAAAGGCCAGATCGAAGCCGAACGCCCGCTACGCGAAATGGAGATGACGCCGGAGGACAAAAAACGCTTTCGCGGCTTTATGTTCCTGAGTGAGAAGCCCATTCTTTATGTCTTGAACATCGGCGAGAGCACGGAGCTGGGAAAAGACTTAGAGAATGCGGTTGAGAAATACAAGCTGGGCGAAGTTGCAGCGCGGCCGAATTCGGGGGCAACGGCCATCTGCGGGAAAGTCGAAGCCGAGCTGGCCGAGATGAGCGACGCCGATGCCGCCGAATTCCTTGCCAGCTACGGACTTCAGGAGAGTGGCCTGGCCCGCCTCATTCGAAAAACATACGAGCTACTCGGCATGGTTTCCTTCTTCACGGTTGGCGAAGACGAATGCCGCGCCTGGACGATTCCGGTCAACACCCGCGCGGTTCAGGCCGCAGGGGCAATCCATTCTGATCTGGAAAAACATTTCATCCGGGCGGAAACTATCCGCTGGGACCAGTTGCTCGAAGCCGGATCAGAGGCGAATGCGCGGGGCAAGGGTACTCTACGTCTGGAAGGAAAGGACTACATCGTGCAGGACGGGGACGTGATGCACATCAGGCACTCGGGATAAAATCACGCGTTCGAAATCAAGCTGAACGTGATCACTAGCGCGCGGTGTTGGCTGTAAGGTCGGTAGCTGCGGTCAGCTTCTCCAACAGCATGGGCGCGAGTTGGGACACTGAGCCTGCGCCGAGCGTAAGAATCATATCTCCGTCTTGTGCATTCACGGTTGCGTTCGAGACGGCATCCTCAAATGAGCCTGCGTACTTGGCTGAGGAGTTGCCGTTCTCAGAAATTCTTCGCGCCAGCGCATCTCCCGTGATTCCCTCAATCGGCTGCTCACTCGCAGCATAAATATCCAAAACCTGTAGTGAGTCAGCATCGGAAAACGCGGTTGCGAACTCATCCATCAGGTCGCGCGTGCGAGTGTAACGGTGTGGTTGGAAAATGACGTGAATCTTGCGGTATCCGCATTCCCGGGCGGCGGCCAACGTGGCACGAATTTCGGTTGGGTGATGGCCGTAGTCATCGATCACGGTAATTCCGCCGACCCGCCCGCGTACCTGGAAACGACGGTCGACCCCGCGGAAGTTTTCTAACGCCTCTTGAATCTGAGGGACGGGAATATCTAATCCCACTCCGACTGCGATCGCTGCGGTTGCGTTCAGCACATTGTGCAAGCCGGGGACGTGCAGGCGAAATTCGCCGAGGTCCTTGTCGCGAAATGTAACCGAAAACAAATTGACTTGTGGCGCCGGCGTCCCCACCCGTGCAAGTCGCGCAACTCCCGCAGCGGCTAAAGCCGAAGGATTGTGCAGGCCCATAGCGGCACGGCTGGAAGCCGTGCCCTTCCCGGAACTACCTGCTGTCCTCAACCTAACCCGAAAGTCCGAGCCTTTCCGCGTTCCATAATTCACCATGCGGCGCTTCAATTTCGGCAGAACGCTGCTCAGCATTGGATCGTCGTTGCACGCCACGATAATTCCGTAAAACGGAACGCGATCCATGAAATCGAGGAAGGCGCGTTTAATGTCCTGCAGATTGCGGTAACAATCCATGTGCTCGCGGTCGATGTTGGTGACGATCGCAATAATTGGCGAGAGCTTGAGAAACGAGCGGTCGCTCTCGTCGGCCTCGGCAACCAGATACTGCGACCGTCCCAGCCGCGCATTCGAGCCCATGGCATCGACGCGTCCGCCGACGACAACCGTAGGATCGAGACCGCCGCTTGCGAGCACAGCGGCGATCATCGAAGTCGTCGTGGTCTTGCCATGCATTCCGGCGATGGCGATACCGTATTTCAGGCGCATCAACTCAGCCAGCATTTCGGCGCGCTGGATTACGGGAACATGCAGCCGGTGGGCTTCGTCGACCTCGGGATTACCGGATTGGATTGCCGAACTTGTGACCACAACTTCCGCGGCGGAGACGCTCTCTGCGCTGTGACCTTCAAAAATAGTGGCGCCCAGCGACTGCAACCGATCTGTCACCGCGGACCGCTTCAGGTCAGAACCGGAAATTTTGTAGCCGAGATTCAGCAGCACCTCGGCAATGCCGCTCATGCCGATGCCGCCAATACCGACAAAATGAATTCGCTGAATCTTTGCAAACATAAGTCAACTTCTGGCCACTGATCTACACCGATTTGCACGGATTAAAAGCAAATTTGTGGGCGAAAATCAAATAGAAATCCGCGCTAATCCGCCTCATCCGTGGCTGCCTCTTCGATTCCTGCTACTTTCGCGGCCAGCTCCGCAATTTCTTTTGCGGCATTCGGATGCGACATGGCTCGCGCCGCATCGCTCATCCTGCTCAGCCGCGACGGATCTTCGAGGAGGGCATCGATGCTATCCACTAGCCAGACTTCATCCAGCCGCGTCTCTTCTAAAACTACTGCGGCGTTGGCTTGTTCCATCGCCTCAGCGTTGCGGCGCTGATGATCGTCAGCCGCACGCGGGAACGGAACAAAAATGGCGGGCTTGCCTGCGGCCGCGATTTCCGCGACCGTGCTGGCTCCGGAGCGGCACAAAACCAGGTCGGCGTGGGCAAAAAATGCGGGCATATCGTCGTTAAACTTGTGGATCTCAGCGGAAAGCGTTGTTCCGGCGTAAGCGGCTTGCACCTCATTATAGTCACGGTCGCCGGTCTGATGAATTAGGTGCAGAGCGGGCAAACGCCGCATCAGTTCTGGGAGTGCGTGAATCACCGCCTGATTAATGGCGTGGGCCCCCTGACTTCCGCCGAACACCAGCAGTGTGGGCGAGTCCGGAGAATATCGCTTTTTAGGAATTTGAAAAAATGCCGGCCGCACTGGGACGCCGGTCACAACCGCATTGCGAAAGTGGTCGGCGGTTTGTTCGAAGTGCACCGCCGCCGCTGACACAAAACGCGCGACCATGCGATTTGCAAAGCCAGGAATAAGATTCGGCTCAAAAGCCAAAGTCGGCGTGTGCTTCAGGACCGCGGCCAGCATTGCCGGACCAGAGGCGTATCCTCCAACTCCGATCACCACATCAGGCTGAAACTCGTTCAACATTCCAGCTGCGGCAAATATCGCGCGGGGCAGATCGAGAGCAGTGCGAATCCGTGTCCCTAGACTCACCCGGTTCAGCGCACCAACTTTCACAAGCCTAAGAGGAAATCCAGCTGCAGGAACCAACCGATTCTCAAGACCGCGCGCGGTCCCGATAAACAACACCTCGGCTTGATAGCGGCGCTGCAGTTCCTGGGCAATGGCGAGAGCGGGAATCACATGCCCGCCTGTGCCTCCGCCCGCCAGAATGGCTCTCATGAAAGGAACTATATCTGAGCTGCTAACAATGCGTTCACTCGCTCTGCTTGGTGATGTTGAGTAGAACGCCCACGCACGCCAGCGTAATAAAAAGTGACGAACCGCCGTAAGAAATCAGCGGTAGCGGAATTCCCTTGGTCGGCATCAGTCCGAGCACAACGCTGATGTTGATGAAGGCCTGCACCACCACCATACTGGTGATCCCGACGGCCAGAAATCGCCCAAACATATCTTGCGTGCGCAATGCAGTGCGGACGCCGCGCCACAGCAACATCGCAAATAAAATCACTACGGCCATGCAGCCGAGCAAGCCTAATTCTTCGCCGAGAACGGAAAAAATAAAGTCCGTGTGCGGCTCGGGGAGATAAAAAAGCTTTTCTTTCCCCTCCATTAATCCGACCCCGGTCAATCCTCCCGTCGAAACTGCGATCAGTGACTGGATGATGTGAAAGCCGCGCCCCTGCGGATCAGAGTAGGGATCGAGAAATGCGAGAATCCGGTCGCGCCGATAAGCCACGTGAAAGATCAAAAAATACAGTGGCAGCAGCGAACCGACAAAAGAGTAGGCCAGATACTTTATTTCCAGTCCCGCGACGAACAAAATGCAAATCGTGATTGCACCACACGCGATGGCTGTACCGAGATCAGGTTGAAAAACAATCAGCGCGATAAATACCAGCGTGGGCAGCACTGCCGGAAGCAGCGTATTGCGCCAATCATCCATGGACCTGGTGCGGGCTTCTAAGAAGAATGCGAGGAACAAAATCAATGCCGGCTTGGCCAGTTCGGAGGGTTGGAATGAAAAGCCGCTAAAGTGAATCCAACGATGAGTATGGTGGGCGCGGTCCAGAAAGAAGACTGAAATCAGCATCAGCGTGGTCAATCCCAACAGGCCAAAGACCACGGCGGGAAAACCAGCGACTGCCCAACCCATTTGCCTCAGCAAGAAGAAATAGCCGGAGTGGTATCGCTCTTTGGCTATCACCGCCGAGGCGCTGAACACCATCACCAGTCCGATAAAAACCAACAGCAGGGTGACGATGAACAACAGGCGATCAACGCTGACCCGTTTTGCCATGCGAGTCTCATTTCACCACGGGTAGATTGTGAGTCGGTGAACTGTTTGGGCCAAAATTCCGGCGAAGAGGTTACTTACGTGGTTCCTGCGCAGAAGCAGTCTTATTTGAGGCCGTCGCGAGTTGGTGAACAAGCTCTTTGAACACTCGTCCACGGTGCTCGTAGTTGTGGAATTGGTCGAAGCTGGCGCAAGCGGGCGCGAGCAAGACGATGTCGCCGGCCTGGGCAGCGGCCGAAGCCTGTTTGACGGCCGATTCGATTGTGTCTGAGGAAATGATCTCGGTCGTGCCCTTGATTTGAGATCGAATTTTTTCGGCTGCCGCCCCGATTGTGTAAACGGACTTCACACGCTGGCGCAAAAGATCGTTCAGCTCCGTATAGTCGCTGCCTTTGTCCTTGCCACCGAGGATCAGGTGAATATTCGCTGGAAAGGATTCCAAAGCTTTGATCGTGGCATCGACATTTGTGGCTTTCGAATCGTTGTAATACTCCACTCCGCGGATTGTGGCCACATACTCCAGCCGATGTTCGACAGCTTTGAAGTTGACGATCGCCGAACGGATCTTTTCAGATGGGCATCCCATCAGTGCACTCGCGCACACCGCGGCCAAGACATTTTCAAGATTGTGTGAGCCCTTTAGCGGAATTTCCGAGGTTGACAGTATTGTTTGCTCCGATCCATTGCGCCGAAGAGTGACTTGACCCTCGCGAACATACGCGCCGGATTCCACCTCACTCTTTCGGCTGAACCAGAAGACGTGAGCGCGCGTGCGTCCAGCGAGCTCAACGCAGGTGGGATCGTCGGCGTTCAGCACGGAAAAATCATCCGATTGCTGGTTCTCAAAAATCCGTGCCTTGGCGTCGACGTAGGCAACAAATGTGCGATGCCGATCGAGATGATCGGGAGTGACGTTTAGGACCACTGCAACTTTTGGCCGGAAGCTTCGAATGGTTTCCAACTGAAAGCTGGAAACCTCGAGTACGATGGCAGTTTCCGGAGTCGCCTGCTCAGCCAACGAGATTGCCGCCGTGCCGATATTGCCGCCGACCAGCGTCTTCAATCCGCTCGCAACCAGAATCTCCCCTATTAAAGTTGTCGTCGTTGTCTTGCCGTTCGATCCGGTGATCGCGACAATCGGCCCGGGAAGAAACTGCGATGCCAGTTCGATTTCACCAATTACCGGCTGCCCCAGAGCGCGTGCCTGCACGATCGGCTGGGCATCGATGGGAACGCCCGGACTTACAACGATTAGGTCCTGGTTGCGGAATGTGCGCTCTCCGTGAGCCCCGGTCTCGACCGCAATACCAGCATCGAGCAAAGTGGGGATCTGCTCGCGCAACTGCTCTTCGGACTTCGCATCGGAAACCGTAACTCGGGCGCCTCTCGACTTCAGAAACAACGCCGAAGCCACTCCCGAGCGCCCAAGCCCGACCACTAGCACGCGTTTGTTATTGAGTTCCATGAGAAGCGGCGATCTGTGGCGAGAATTATCGCAGTTTCAGCGTGGTCAGCGCGAACAGCGCGAATACCAGCGAGGCGACCCAGAAGCGCACGATGATTTTGGATTCCGACCACCCCATCAATTCAAAATGGTGATGAATCGGCGCCATCTTGAAAATGCGTTTTTTGCGAAGCTTGTATGACGCGACCTGGAGAATCACCGAAAGCGCCTCGATGACAAATACGCCGCCGATAAAAGGCAGCAGAAGCTCCTGCTTAATAATCACTGCGACCGTACCAATGGCGCCACCAAGCGCAAGTGATCCGACATCACCCATGAAAACCTCTGCTGGATGGGCGTTGTACCAAAGAAAGCCAATTGACGCTCCGACCATAGCACCACAAAAAATGGTCAACTCGCCGACCTGAGCCATACGCGGCAGCTCGAGGTAGGTAGAAAAAGTGGCGTGCCCGCTGACATACGTGAGCACCGTCAATGCCCCGGCAGCGATCACAGTGCAACCAATCGCCAGACCATCCAAGCCGTCGGTAAGGTTAACCGCGTTGCTCGCGCCAACGATTATCAGCACGACGAAAATGACAAACGGAAGGAAGGCCAATGGCAAAAGGTCGGGATTGTGAAGAAGACGGTCGACAACCAGATCGGGTTGAAATTGCTTT
>QHZX01000519.1 GCA_003224835.1 Acidobacteriota bacterium
AGTGCGATTGGCGTATATCGAATACCGGGATCGACTCAGGTTTCGCTCATCAATCCCAAGTACCTAGCCACGTCGTCTGGCCCGAACATCGGTGGTGGAGCGAACCCAGCTTTCATTACTCCGAATACAACACCCGGTACGATCGGACAGCGTGTCTGGTTGTACGGACCGAAGTACTGGAATGATGACCTGTCTATATCGAAGCGGTTTCCGATTCGCGAGAGCGTGAGCTTCACATTCCAGGCTGAAATGCTGAACGTCTTCAACCATCCCAATTTTCAGCAGGGGCCTGGATCTGGCTGCAACTATTACTGCACCTCGGCTGGGTACCAGTTCCCGTTTATCCAGGGAAGCGGCTTTGGGCTGGGCGGCATATCACCGAACTACAACACTGATTCCCCTAATCAGGGAGCTCGTGTTATCGAATTGCGGGCGAATATCGAGTTCTGAAGCTTTCCCGCCAATGGGCGATGCAATCGCAGTTAAACGGCTGCGATTGCATCGCCTTTTTTAAGTGCCTGCTTCAGCGACTGTCCAGCGTACTGGATGTGCTGCTTGAGGAGTTTGCAGGCGTCCGGAACGTCGCGCTGGCGGCACAATTCTAAAATCTGATGGTGCTCTTCGTTCGCGCGCTTGATCCCGTGCGTCAGATAGAGCTGCAGGCGGGTGTAGCGCTCGCCGCTATTATTGACGTTGCGGATGATGGTCATAGAGTATGGGCGCTCAGCGCGCGAATAGAGAATCGAGTGAAACTGCCAGTTCAGGCGTCCCCACGAGAAAAGATGATCTTCGCGCTGGAGTTCGCTTTCGTAGCGGCGCAGCACGACATCGGCTTCTGCAAAGTCACTATCAGTGAGACGCGGGATCGAGTATTTCAAGATTTCCGGCTCAAGCAGGGCGCGGATGGTGAACAATTCTTCGATGTCGGTGGGTGATAGCGCGGGAACAATTGCGCCGCGATTGGGAACGATTGTGATGAGCCCTTCGGCATCGAGTTGGCGCAGGGCTTCGCGGACCGGAATCCGGCTCACGTGATACTGCACAGCAATCGCGTCCTGACGGAGCTGCGCTCCTTCGGGGATGGCGCCGCGGATTATTTCTTCGCGCAATTTATCAGCAACCGCCGAAGTCAGCGACTGGCGCGGGATTGCCGATTCTGGTGCAGCTGCGAAGTTCATGATGGCCACAACATCATAGCGGTACGCGGAAGTGGGCGCAATGACTGAATAGCGGCCGTAATCAACTCGCGACCATTATTAGTGCCTCGAACTAACGTGCTCCGGGCCCTTAGCCGGCATTGCGGCTTCCGCCTTTGTGCGCACTAACCAATACACGGGAATTCCCAAGATCACAATCAATAAGCCAGGCCAGGTTGTCGCGGGTCGAAAAGCGAACAGCACGAGCAAAATAGTTGCGGCGGTCAGGATATAAGCCGCAGGAACGATTGGGTATCCCCAGGTGCGGTACGGTCGCGGCATGTCCGGCCGCTTCGATCGCAAACGGAAAACAGCAGCAACGGTGAGCACGTAGAAAATGAGGGCGGCTGAGATCACATACTCGAGCAAGCTGCTGTAGAGGTTTCCAAACACGCCGGTTTCTGGATTGTAGGTTCTGGGAAGCACCAGCAGAATCGCCCACAAGCCCTGAATCCACAGCGCCGATGCCGGGACCCTTGCAGAATTCAGATTACCGGCGAAGCGGAAGAAGAGCCGCTGCCGTGCCATCGCATAATATGCGCGCGCGCCAGCGAGAATTAGCGCATTGATACAGCCGAAGGTCGAGATCATGATTGCCCCGGCCATCAATGCTGTTCCGAGGCCGGGGAAGATGGCTTGCAGGGTTGCTGTACCGACGCGATCTGAAGGCGCGTGCTGAATGGCCTCGAGGGGAAGCGTCAGATTGCGCTCTGGATTTCTTACTTCTCCTGCGGCAAACGCGATGTTGTGCCATGAGTCGGCGGAAAACAAGGAGCCCGTCTGGCTTAGACACAAGGCCACAAACATTCCCATGGCAGTGCTGGCGTCGAGCGATGCGGTGAGCGGCGAGAATCCGCTAGCGTGCCAGAAGTCGCCAAAATTCGCGTGCCACGCCGCTCCATTTCGTCCGATGAAAACTCCGGCTGCAATCAGGGCGAGCAATGCCGCCGTCTTGGCCAGGGTGAATGTGTTCTGAATAGCTTTTCCGTAGCGAAGTCCACGAGTGTTGGTGAAGGTGAGAAGAAGAATGATCGCGATTGCCAGCAATTGCGCAGTGGAAAGTGAAACCGCGTAATGCGACGAGATGAGGACGGGTTTGACGAGATACTGGCCCTCCGAGATTCTCGGAAGGAGTACGCCCGTAAATCGTGCGAATGCGACCGCGACCGCGGCAACAGTTCCGGTTTGGATTACAGTGAAAAGCGTCCAACCGTAAAGGAAGGCGAGCAATGGTGAGTAAGCTTCGCGCAGGTAGACGTACATTCCGCCGGCTTGCGGCATCATGGCAGAAAGTTCGCCGTAGCAAAGTGCGCCGGCTATGGTGAGTCCTCCGGCAATCGCCCACGCCACCAGCAACCAGCCAGCGCTGCCGATATTGCGCGACATCTCGGCTGACACAATGAAAATTCCGGAGCCGATCATGACTCCGACGACCAGCATAGTGGAATCAAATAGACTGAGGCCGCGAGAAAATTCGCCATCCACCGACGAGCGATTGTTGGCAGCATTCGGCATTTTTGTTAGCAGCAACTTGAATCTCCCGGCGACTGATTGTAAATAGGCTTGACTAGGTGGATATTGTATACATAATATAAGGCCTTCGGTTAGACCAGTGTTCTTGGGCGTAAAGCTCCCACTAAGCCTTTGGAATTATTGGAGTTTCCCGGACGATGTCATCAGCGATCGAGTTAAGCTTGTTGACGGAGCAGAGGCAAAACTCCGAATTGGATGGCCGGAGAGACCTTAGTAATTGCTGGAGGACCTGATCTAGGGGCGGGTTCACTGGCGAATCGTTTAAGCAACTTTCGATCGCACCAGGATTGGTTCCGCTCAGCTGTTGTCAATGAACCGCGCGGCTCGGACGTGATGGTGGGTGCGCTGTTGTGCGAACCGCTTGATCCCTCGTGCGCGGCGGGCGTGATCTTCTTTAATAATGTCGGCTATTTGGGAATGTGCGGACACGGGACGATTGGGCTGATATCGTCGCTGGCTCACTTGGGACGGATCGGAACCGGAGAGCACCGAGTGGAAACTCCCGTCGGGATTGTGACGGCGAGGCTGCATGAGAGCGGCGATGTGACGATCGGCAATGTTGCGAGCTTTCGCAAGGCTGCCAAAGTCGCCGTGGAAGTG
>QHZX01000520.1 GCA_003224835.1 Acidobacteriota bacterium
CTACCGCGGTTCTGAATGAGCTGGTCAATCGTTACTTCACCAAACATCTTGAGGTGCACAGGTCGGCTGGCGCCTTCGATTTCGTCAGTCAGCAATCTGACCAGATTCGTGCCCGGCTTAACCAAACGGAGGATGCACTTAGGGTGCTAAAGGCAAAGGCCGGAGTGATGTCACTTCAGGATAGTACGGTTAGCATAAGTACGCAGTCCTCGCATTTGGAGGATCAACTAAGAACGGCGGAAAGTGATCTGGCCGAACAGGTAGCCAAAGTGAAACAGATTGAGCAAGGTGGAGCACCAGTAACCTTGAACGAGCCGGACAAAACCAACGATAACACCAAGGAGAGCACTCCTGCGCCGGCGAATCAGATGGCATCCAACAAGGAGATTGGAGACTATCAGGCGCTGGTGACTAATCTGACCCATTTGCGCGAAACCCAACTGGAAATGTCCGCCAAGTATACATCTGAGAATGTACTAGTGAAGATGAATCAGGCGCACATTGACGATTTGGAGAACCAAAAACGAAACTTGGAAAAGAAATTTCCAGAGCTCGCAAGCATGCGCGCGGGTGGATCGGGACAGATGGACTTACGGGCTGAGCGTGCGCGTCTGGCCGGGATGAAATCAAAAGTAGACGATCTGCGTCGCCAGAAGACTGAGTTACAAGATCGGATGAAACAGTTGGCCGACGTCGGACCGCAAATTGCCAATCTTGAGCGCAACAAGGAGCTGGAGGAAAACAATTACAAGTACTATTCCGGAACACTGCAAAAGGCGCGCGTGGACGAAGCCCTTGATCCGTCTAAGATGCCGAACATTAGTGCGATCCAACGACCTTCTCCGCCGGGCCTTGTTACAACGACTCGCAACAAGGTTGCGCTCGGAATTGCGGGAGGTGGACTAGCTTTGGGACTCGCTCTTGCTTTGCTCTCCGAGCTCGTTTTCAGTCATACTTACAAACGCCGCTCGGAAATCGAGTTGCAGCTGCGCTCGCCCGTCATGCTTACGATTTCTTATCAAGGCAGGAATGGTCGCCGCCTACGGTTGCCTTGGAAAAATGGCCGGCGCGCCGGTAAGGAAACGCCCGCTAAGACCAAGCCCAATCTTGCTCCATGGGAGGTCGAGCATTTCATCCGTCCCTATTCGGAGGCGATTCGAGATCGTCTCGGCTTATATTTCGAGCTGCATGGAGTTACGCATAAACCAAAGTTGGTAGGCGTTACAGGCTTCGGCGAAGGCTCGGGAACTTCGACTCTCGCTGCCGGGGTTGCGGCCGCCCTCTCGGAAACCGGTGATGGTAAAGTTCTTCTTGTCGATGTAAATGCCGCTAATGGTGAAGTCCATCCATTCTTTGCCGGCCGGCCTGCGGCCGCCCTTACGACGGCCATTGAACCGCAAGCGGCGATCACTTCCGCTGCCGACAATCTGTACCTGGCAACAATCTCGCGATCGGGCAACAAATCCACGCATCTTGGACTGAAGAAATTCTTCGCTTTAATTCCCAATCTCAAGGCCAGTGACTTCGACTACATCATTTTCGATATGCCGCCAATTAGCCAAACCAGCCCAACCATCGGGTTGGCCGCGCTAATGGATAAAGTTCTAGTGGTGGTAGAAGCGGAGAAGACCCACCGTGATGTGGTAAAACGCGGTTATCGTGAACTTGTCGGAGCGCGGGCGGACGTAGCGGTGGTCTTGAATAAGACGCGTAGTTACGGTCCGAACTGGCTCGAAGGCGACAGTTAGGCCGATTCCCAAATTTTAGCTTTAGTCACTTTTCTTCCCAGTTTCGGAAGAAGCGTGCTTGTTGTGACTCAGTTCGGTAGTTCGTAGTCATGTTACGAAATAGAATCTACTACCATGCTCTGCGGCTGGAGGCGAGAGTGCAGGACGTGTGGCCAATTATGCCCGGCTCCGAGCAGACTCCGCCCGGGTGGCAAGGCTGGCCTGATGGCAAAAAGTTTGCCCTGGTGTTGACTCATGACGTCGAGGGTTCTGTAGGTCTGCGGCGCTGCCGTCGTTTGGCTCAGCTTGAATCTGAACTCGGCTTTCGATCGTGCTTTAATTTCATTCCCGCAGGGCAATACGCCGTTCCGTCGGAGCTACGAGAGGAACTTGCTGCCGAAGGCTTCGAAATTGGTGTGCACGATCTTCATCACGACGGCGGCTTATATCGCACCTGGCGCGGTTTTGTCGGAAAAGCCAAGCGGATCAATGAGTATCTGGCCGATTGGAACGCTGAGGGCTTTAGATCGGGATTTATGCTGCACAAACTCGATTGGTTGCATCAGTTGGCCATTCGCTATGACATGTCCACCTTTGACACCGATCCGTTCGAGCCCCAACCGGAGGGACGACATACCATTTTTCCATTTTTTATCGCTCGCCCCCAAGCCAATTACCAGGGTAATGGTATTGGGGATGGCTATTTGGAGTTACCTTATACCTTGCCGCAGGACTCGACTCTTTTCCTG
>QHZX01000521.1 GCA_003224835.1 Acidobacteriota bacterium
CATGACGCGGACGCGGCCTACGCAAAATATCAGTCAACAAATCCAGAATGGGCATGGCGCTTCCGCGTTCAAAAAGCACATATGCTCGTCTTTCGTGGCTCGTTCGCGGAATCACTTCAGTTGCTAAAAGAAGAAGTACCAACATCGCTTGCTCACTCCGAAGTTGCTGTTCGTCGCAGGATGGTTCAGGGTTTGGATTACACGTACATGCAGCGAATGGACGAAGCTGATACGGAGTTGGCTGCTGCGGAAGCGATGGCATCGGGATTCGGGCCGGATGTCCGCGGCGACCTCTTACAAGCGCGCGGAAACCTGGAAGTTGGCCGGAAGAGATACGATCAAGCGGCCGACGCCTTTCGAGAGGCGCTCTCCATTGCTCGTAAGGGCAATCTCCCGTTTCTGGAGGTGAACGCGGTAGGAAACCTTGGAAACGTGGCAATGTGGGAAGAACATTATGACGAAGCAATTGACTGGTACAAGCTCGCCTTACAGAAGGCTCAGGCAACTGGGACGGTCTCCTCGGCAGCGCTGGCCCTTGGCAACATTGGTTGGAACTACACTGAAGTTGGCGACCTCGCGAGTGCGGGAACCGTACTGAAGCAGGCTGAGCAGGAATCTGAAAGGGATGGCCTGTTGGGGAATCGGGTCTACTGGCTGAGTGTTCTGGGCGACGTTTACTACCGGCAGGGGCGGTTCGCAGACGCAGAAGAGATCTCACACCAGGCGCTATCGCTTGCCAGTTCGAGAGACGACAAAGCTGCGGTTACGAATTGTCTGAACATCTTGTCGGAAATCGCGCTGGCGACGGGTCGCTTGGACAAAGCCGAGAAATACAATCAGGAGGCGCTGACGATTGAGCGAGCGGGGCTTGATCGGTTTGGAATCGCATCATCAACGATCATCGCGGGACGCATTGCGGCACGCAAGAAACAGTATCGAGAGGCCGAAAAGGCTTTCCAAAAAGTGATTCGAGATCCGAGTGTGGAAACGCCACAGCGCTGGGAAGCGCAGGCCGGCCTGGCGCAAGTTCACGCAGCTATGGGGCACGCTGCTCTTGCCGAGCGCGAATTCAGCGAATCTGTCAACACCATCAGTAAAGCCCGGAACGAGCTTCAGCGCGAGGAATTCCGGCTCTCCTTTTTGTCGACTGCAATTCGATTTTACGACGCGTATGTGAATTTCCTGGTCGGGCAGAAGCGTTCGCTTGATGCTTTGAAGGTTGCCGATCTCAGCCGCGCGCAGACTTTGGAGCACGGACTCTCTCCAGGAAGCGGTGAGAAGTCTACGTCGCCTGAGCAAATTCATCCGCAGGAAATTGCACGCCGTTGGAACGCGACGCTGCTGTTCTACTGGCTCGGAGAAGAGCGCTCTCATCTGTGGGTAATAACCCCGGCAAGAGTCTCATGGCTGCCCTTGCCCGGGAGGGCTGAAATCGACGGGCGCGTGCAGTCTTACCTGGCTGCGTTTCCCAGCCCGAGCGATCCCCTGGAAACGGGCAACGCAGACGGGAAAAAGCTGTATGAGATGCTGATAGGGCCAGCGGAAAAGCTTATCCCGAAAAACTCAAGAGTCATCATTCTCCCGGATAGTGACCTCAATTCGCTCAATTTCGAAACGCTTATCGTTACTGGGGACAGGCCTCACTATTGGATTGAGGATGTCACGCTGTTCACAGGAAACTCGCTCGCCTTGCTCTCCAGGTCTTCCCCTACGGCTCCCCCAGGAGACGCGAGCCTGTTTCTAATGGGTGATGCGCTGCAGGCGAGCCCGGATTTTCCTGCACTGCCGCAAGCCGGCAAGGAGGTCGGGCTGGTCCAAAGCTATTTTCCCGCCGGGCGCCGCTCGGTGCTCACGGGAGCCCACCCACGGGACCGCGAGCACGATTCGTCCGCTCGAGTCGGCAGTGATTCTTTCGCTCGAAGGCGATGCTTACAAGCTTTATGCGCGCGACATTGTGCAACATCCCGTACACGCGTATCTGGTCACGATATCCGCTTGCAATGGGGCAGGGATGAAGACTTATGCGGGAGAAGGGCTGGTTGGCTTGGCGTGGGCTTTTCTTCGTGCTGGGGCGCACAACGTTATTGGCGGACTTTGGGAAGTCAGCAACGCTTCGACGCCGCAGCTGATGGATGAACTCTATAAAGGATTGAAGGAAGGGAAGGATCCTGCAACGGCGTTGCGCAATGCCAAGCTCACGCTGGTTCATTCTACAGGCAACTACCGCCGACCATTTTACTGGGGACCTTTTCAGCTTTACGCCGGGTCTTGAGTGTTGCCGATTAGATGATAAGAGGTGGCGTAATACCCCTCATGATTAGTTCCGAATCACTGAAACGCTGAGGGAATGAGTGTCACTACTCTTATAGAATCACACATCACTTTGACAGACGTGGGGAGACTATGCCGCCAGCCGGATTGGATAACCTCAAGCACATTGTCGTGCTGATGATGGAGAACCGCTCGTTTGACCACATGCTGGGCGCGCTGACGGCGCAAGACAATCGGATCGACGGGGTTACG
>QHZX01000360.1 GCA_003224835.1 Acidobacteriota bacterium
TGCCGGCATCATTGAATTTTGTTTTGAAATCGTTGAAGTTGCCAAAAGTCTTTTTGATTACGTCCGCGATCGCGCCCGAGGGATCGCCGCCGCCTTTGGGCTTCATGATCTTCCAGAACATGGTGTGGTTCACGTGACCACCGCCGTTATTTCGAACCGCAGTACGAATGTCCTCCGGGACCGAATTCAGATCGCGAATAAGATCTTCCGGGCTCTTGGATTGCAGCTGGGGATGTTTTTCCAGCGCGGCATTCAGGTTCTTCACATATGCGCCGTGATGCATGTCATGGTGCAACTTCATCGTCTGAGTGTCGATAACCGGCTCCAGGGCAGCATAGTCATACGGCAAAGGGGGTAATTCATGCGCCATAATTTCTTCCTCCAAAATGAAAGATGATTGGTTCGAGCCCAAAGATGCAGGCCGACAATTTTCAGCGGATAGAAGAGACGCTTTTGAGCACCAGAATACTGATCGCTGACCGGTCCACTTGCACCTCTTCTATTGTCCCGCAATAAAGACAAGTTTGCACGTAGCTGCTTGCCGTAAAGAACGATGTTCAAAAAAGGATTCGACGAAGTGGGCTTGCGCAGCTAGTTGGAGGGGCGCCGCTTTAGGTCCAGCTCACGGCGAAGCAGTGCGTGGTTGAGTTGTTCTACGAGCTGGATTAGTTTTTCCGGATCGTGCTCACGGCTTGCGGCTTCAGAGAGCACACGCCAATCTTGCGGTTGAGCTTCCATCAGTCACCTCCGTAACAAGATTTCTCATCGTAAGCTTGCATTTGCCGTGCCAAGATCGTGTCCTGTCTTATTTTCTGTGACTTAGCAGAAGATACGCAAAAGAGTGCAGGTAAGAAATTCCAGTGGATCGGAAGCAGTGACAATCAGGAACACTGGAAAGGTGCATTAATTATTTTCGGCCGAGAAAACGGATTCGCGCGGTAAAGGCCCGTTTGTCGAAGCTGCTGAAGCGAAGGTACTGGGAAGATCCGGCGACATTGTTGACGGTGTAGGCGTTCTGGCGATTCGTAATATTGTCAAAACCACCACGCACAGCCCAATGAAAACCCCACGCATGGAACCGCTTCTCGATGTGCGGGTTGAGTGTGAAGTACATCGGGAATCGATAGGTTCCGGGCGGAAGTACGAGCTGTTGCTGCGCGTTCACAACCGGAAAGGGAAACCCGCTCCGCGCTTGCACCGAGTACGCAAGGTCGAAGCCTTTGATGAGAGGCACCAGTCCCCAGGAGATGAATCGGTTGGGGGAGTCCCACCCGTATGGACCGGAAACTTGCTGACTGCTCAGCAGATTGTCCAAAGAGTAATCCAGCACCTGGTCTGAGGTAGAGCGGGCCCGCGTATAAGAAGCATTCACGGCATAGCGTTCATGAAAGGTGCGGCGTATGTCTATTTTGAATGAATAGTAACGATCGTGACGCGTGTTCTGAAGGAAGAAATCCGTACTGCCAAGACCGTCAAGCGTGTTGTAAACAAATCCATCCTTGCCGCTGCGGCGAAGGAATTCTGTTTTCAGAAAAATTTGCCAGGGCAGTTTGCGTTCGAGGGCGAGGCTCCAGTTGAGATAGCGAGGCGCCAGCAGCGTGTTGCGATCAACCGAGAACGTTGTGAGGACTGACCTTGTCAAATCCCCAGTCGGACTGAAGTAATAGTCATGCCTCGAGCCTTGCAGGGGCAATGCAATCAAACTCAGCGGCGTTGACTGGTAAAAAACCCCGATACCCGCAGAAATTTTCGTGTTGCCGGAATTATCCAGCACGAAAGTTCCCGCCAATCGCGGAGAAAATAGCGGCCGCCGGACTATCTCATCCCAGTCGAAGCGAATGCCGGGCTCAATCAGAAGGCGCGATGTTGGCGACCAACGGTCCTGGATGTAGGTGCTGGCTTCAGCATTGTAAGTAATCGATGGTGCGGCACCCAGATACGCAGAATATAAGGCGCATGGGGATGGATTTGGAGGAACTGGTGAGGATCCTCCTCCCAGGCACTTGACGTTGACGGCGGCCGCGCTACCTTGGCCAATGGTCGAAACTGGAGAGCGATCGAACAGCTGGTCGTACGACAACCGCTCCAAATCCGTGCCAAAAAGCAGAGCGTGACGGCCATGCCATTCTCCCGGGATATAGAAGTTTGCCAGTGCTTGCGAACGCCGGGCGTCCGTATCGGAGCGGAGATAATAATTTCCAAATGCGCCCTGGGGACTAAGGACATAAATTTCCGGTCCACTTGGCGACAGCCGCAATCCGTAACGATCGAAGGCAAAGCCAAGTTCCAAAAGCGTCTCTCGTGAAAACGTGTGCTGCTCTTTTACAGACGCTATGTACACGTTGTCACTCACGCGAGGGCGCGTGGCGGGAGGCGCAGCTGCGGAGATTCCCTGGTGATCGTCATGGAGCCAGTCCAAGAGGAAGCTCCCGGTAATAATGTCCTGATTTGTCACATTGGCTTGCACTTTGGCGATATTGCCGCCACGCCAAATTGTGTCGTTGTTCTGGTCTGGCGGAAGTTGCGGAACAATCAGATTGTCGTATTCGCCATCCAGCCCGTCAAAAAACCATAGCTTCCCTTTTTGAATCGGCCCCGATACCGTGACCCGAGGATCGACTTTGTCGAAGGACCATCCAGTTTTGTGCTGGAATGATGGCAAGAAATTAGTCGCGGCGAAGCGATAATGATCATCGCCAATGCCGGTTTCAAGTGAGAGGACTCCGGCTGTGCCCTTTCCGTATTCAGCAGAAACGCGGCTGGTCTGAACGGTAACCTGGCGCAAACTATCCGTGCTGGGACGAACCAAGAGCAGGCCATTGGCAGGCTGGCTGACGTTGAATCCATCGAGCAGCACAAGGCTCTGGTAGGACTCTGCTCCGGCGACATGCGGTTGTGCACTTTGATCGAGCACCACTCCGGGCATGTATTCCAACGCGTACCGGTAATCGCGGGTATTGGGGTAAGGAGTGTCCAGAATGTCCATACCGCTGAGTCCCTCCTGCGATGAAATCTGCGCTGGATCGATCGCAGGCACGGACTCAACAACGTTTATGTTTTCCTTAACTTCTTCCTGATGATTCAATTCGACTTCAAGAGCGCCCGAAACCTGGATTGATGGCAAATCCACCGCGTAAAAACCTTCTTTATCCACTCGCAACCGCCACGGGCTCCCCGTCAGAGCAGGAAACTTGCAGTGGCCGGTAAGGTCCGTTTCACATTGCAGCGGTTCGGATGGTCCGACAAGGCGCAGGCGCGCGCCAGGCACAGCAACGCCGTTTTCATCAAGCACAACGATGGTGAGCGAGTGGGCTTCTGGCGCGTGAACAGGAGGTAAAGTCTGAGCGGCAGAAAAGGCAGCCAGGAAAAGCAGAATGCACGTTCGGCATGGCGAACAGATTCTCAAATTAGAAGTGAATATAGGACGACGCCTTAAATGCATTCTGAGAAATACCGGTCACCTTTGCGCTCCCGTCTTGGAGACGATCAAAGTTGCGCAAGCTGAATTCAGTTCAGGCCTGTGACATTCGATCATATTCCGAAGCAGCGTCGGCGGGGAGTAGCACCCAGAGTGTGTAGATGCCCAGAGCCGTCCCGAAAGGCGGGTGGAAAATGGTCAGGATGCCCACCACGATCGCGGTAATCCGGGCCCACCGTTCATGGTTCATCAATCCCCATCCGACTAGAATTCCGGCAGCAGCGAGGGCCAGGAAAACAATGCCTAGCGAGAACAGCATGGGTGGCATAAAGGCGTGACTGAACATCTCGTCACCGATCATCATATGCGGAGCATGGCTGTACCCCATCAGTACCAAGGAAGGAATGATCCAGAGCACGCCGGCTGCAATCCAGAAAATACCCAGTATGCGTAGATGACGCTGCAGCCGACCAGAAGTTGACTGCAACACCGCGGCGGCGCCGACCGGAGCGCCGCATTTTGGGCAGAGATTGAACTCCGGCTGTAATTGCGTGCCGCAGCGATTGCAGAACATAGGCAACTCCTTAGTTTAGGATACGCCAGCTGCAGGACCGAAGTTCAACCCCAATCAGCAGTTTGCCGCCAAAACTGGTGCATCCAGCCAAGGCTCAAGGCGGAAGTATGAGGCGCGAGCTAGATTACTCGACTGGCGCCAACTCTTGAGGTACTCTCTTGCGATCACTATCGTAAGATTCAGGAGTGGTCCTTGGGATCCAGTTCTCGAAAAGAGACGCCGCGCGGATGAGCCCAGATCGGTCAGACCCGAAAAAGCTACGCCGATATCCGCGTTACTCGTTAGACGTACGAGTCTCGGTAAAGGTGTTCCGGCCAGGCGATCCGATCGAGCTTTGGGGTCGATCCATTGAAATGGGGCCGGACGGAATAGGGGTAACACTGACTGGTGAGTTAGAGATGGGCGAAGTCGCGACCCTTGAGCTCACACTGCCTGCCAGTTCAAGGCCTCTCAAACTACGCGCGCTGGTCAGATACCGCGACGGACTTCGTCATGGTTTCGAGTTTCTCGCTCGCGATGCCACGCAGCAAGACTTAATTCTAAAAACCTGTGACGTGCTCCGCTTGCACGACGAGTAATGCGCCAATGCGCAACTATGGCCGTTATCACTGCCTTGTAGGTGTCACAGCAATGTAACTTTTTAGTATTCCGGGAATCTCAGGAATCTAAAATAGGCCAGGCCCGTCTCTAATTAAGATAGGAGTCATCCCAAATGCTTATCAAACCAACTACTGATATCCGTTCGTCGGAGATTACCCCGAAAGATGTTTATCTGAATCGACGGAACTTTCTCGCGGGGCTAGGGCTTAGCACTGTGGCTGCCGCGGGCTTAGGAATGAAAGAACTGCTTTCGCCTTCGACCAAAGCGCTGGCAACCGACAAGATCGCAGGCATTCAGAAAAGTCAGTTTTCGACAACAGAAAAAATCACTCCCATAAACGATGTGAGCCACTACAACAACTACTACGAATTCTCTACTGAGAAAGAAGAGCCGGCAAAGATGGCCAAGGATTTCAGAACCCGGCCATGGTCGATCACAATCGATGGTGCGGTTCCAAAAAAGCAGAAGTGGGACATCGACGCGATCATGAAGTTCGCCGCACCGGAAGAACGGATTTACCGTCATCGCTGCGTCGAGGGATGGTCCATCGTCGTACCTTGGGTCGGTTTTTCGTTGAGCGAATTGATCAAGCGGGCGGAGTCTTTGGGCAAGGCAAAATTTGTGCAGTTCACCTCGATCCTCGATATGACGCAAATGCCGGGCCAAAGGCAACGGATCCTGGATTGGCCTTATACCGAAGGGTTGCGGATGGATGAGGCGATGCACCCGCTGACATTACTTTGCTTCGGAATGTACGGCGAAAGCTTGCCGAACCAGGACGGCGCGCCGATTCGGCTGGTGGTCCCGTGGAAGTACGGGTTTAAGAGCGCAAAGGCCATTGTGAAGATTAGCTTTACAGATCATCAGCCCAGCACAACATGGAACGAAGCCAACCCCCATGATTTTGGGTTCTATTCCAACGTGAATCCAAATGTGGACCGCTACCATAGTCAGGCTCATGAACGGCGTTTAGGCGAGTTTCGGCCGCGTCCGACGCTGATGTTCAATGGGTACGATCAGGTAGCCGGACTGTACTCAGGAATGGACCTGGCGAAAAATTACTGACTGATCCGTTGCTTTCCGAATGATTCGTGTTCTCAAAATTGTCGTCTTCCTCGTGTGCCTGGTCCCGCTGGGGCTACTGGCGTGGAGGTTTTTCGGCGTACATCCCACTGACATGAGCACTTGGGGCGCTGCGTTGGGTGCGAATCCGGTTGAGGCACTCGAGCACAAGACCGGCGATTGGACGCTGCGCTTTCTGCTGATCACGCTGGCGATTACGCCGTTACGTAAACTCCTGCACGTTCCTGCGCTTATTA
>QHZX01000525.1 GCA_003224835.1 Acidobacteriota bacterium
GCGCTAGAGCAACGAACATGGCAAAAGCCAGAGAACCCATATTTAACTGCTTAAGGAACCGAGATGTGAATCGGCTACCCTTGGTGCTGGGCCCGTGATAGGAAGCTTCAAGAGCGGTAGCGAACATAGCGTAAGCCTTTCTATAATTGGGTTCTCGTTAGGTGGTTGAAAATTGCTTTTAACCATTTATACCATTTGCCGTTGAAAATATTCCATTGCGTGTCGATCGACGAAACGCTGGAAGTTAGCGACCCGAAGAAAATCGAACGGGCCACTACCGAATAGCGAATCATCGCCGTGATTGGAGAATGCTGTAACTGCTCCTACCGCCCGGCCGGCTAAACGCCGTAACCGACGTCAGTGACGCGGAATTTGTTCTTCGAAAAGCTGCTTAAACTCTTGCAACTCTTTCTCGTTAATGTCGGAAACAGCCCAGTAGTTGAAGTCCGAGTCTATCCAGTGAAAAAGTTGATAACCTTGCCGCGTCATCGCCTTCGTCGCTTCAGCTGCGTCGGATCCGGCCGGCCAGACAAAGAGATTAATGAAATGCTTGCGCCTTTGATAAATTAAAGCCGCCACCGGCCGGTTATCGAGATAATCGAGACGACCACCAATTAGAGGAAATCCTTTCTCGGAAAGGTCGACCACCGCAGGCGCGAAATCGAGCTTTGCGTCCAGCCACGGCTTGACCGTGTGCTGGTCAGAGGAAGCTACGTCAGTAAGATGGTTCGCCATCAGAGAGCGCACGTGGCTGGCGATGAGTTGCGTTGCCAGGAATTGGTCGGGCCCGCCTCGCTGCGCTCGGGGCAGCACATTGAAAGCGATAATCGCAGCAAGAATGATCGCTGCGGCCAGCCCTAACCAATTCCATGGTATCTCCGAAAGCATGGATCGTGTTTCCGGGTCCCTTTTATGGAACATGACTTGAGCTCCGGGGACACCATTTCGCATGGGCTCTCCTTCGGTCTCTTCTCGTAAAGAGGATCGAATTCGCTCACGTAGTCCTGCGGGCACCTTGTAATAGGGAGCTGCGTTGCCAATTGCGCTAATTAGCGAGCGTTGGGTCTTGTAGGCCTGATCGCAGTTATGGCACTCGCACAAGTGCTTTTCAATTGCCTGGTTGGTAATTGGATCCAGTTCGCCATCCAAATAACCATTCATCAATTTTATGGCTTCTTCGCAATTCATCTCATATCTACTTACTCATTCGAGCCGCCAAATATTCCTTGAGTTTGGCGCGTGCGCGGGCAAGCCGCGACATAACTGTACCCGGGGGAATTTGCACGATGTCCTTCTGTAATCAGTTCCGCGTCTTCACTATGCTCCAGAATCGTCGCGGGGCTAGCAGACTCGTGCCCGGCCGCATGTATTTCTTCGTCAAAAGTCGTGATTAAATCAACCGCCCGGTTCTTTTTGAGTAATGTGTAGGAGGTATTTCGCACAATCGTCAACAACCAGGCGCGGCCAATGGAACCATGGAATCCATTGAACGATTTGAACGCACGGAGATACGCCTCCTGAACCACATCCTGTGCATCCTGTTCATTGCGCAGCAGCCATCTGGCTAGATTGTGGGCTGCATCAAGATGGGGCAGTAGCGCCTCTTCAAAAGAGGCCAGGGCCTCTTTCTCGCATCCCGGTGTGACGTCGGGAGACTTGGTCCTGGCACCAAGGGCGGGATTGCCACTATTTGACTCGGTTTGGGAATTCGTAGGGGCCGTCCTCCTATAATATAGAGAAAGTTAGAGATGCCGAAAAGGAATAGGTCTGCTGAAAAGCGCCCCTACGTTCATTTGCCTTTAATGATGATAATCAGGAGAATTGCGGCTAGTGCGCGTTCGCTGGATTTTGTGCTGCCACCTCTGAGGTAGTGCCGGCTCCCTCTNNCTGTGTGCCATTGCGTGTTCATTCAATAAAGACCGGAGCTCGCCTCATCTTATTCCGCAGGGTATTTCGTCAGGCGCCGGAATAAACAGACACGGCTCGAAGTATGCACCGCTGAACGCGATGCGCGCATCGCAAAATACAAACAACCTCAACGGAGAACAACTAACAACTAATACTTACACCTATGATAGTCAGACTTAATCATTTCACCACGATAACATCGCGCATGAAACTGGCGCTACGAAACACGATCCTCTCAGTGGCCACAGCCGTCCTTGTAGCCAGTTGCGCATCTGCGCCCCCCACCATCGTTCACGAGACTATTGGTCCGGGTCCGACAATCGTTAACGAAGAGCACAACGGGTTCTTAAAGGTCTATAGCGCGACGGAATCGATGGCCGACGACGACGGTTTCAGTCTACTCAGGTATACGAATTATCAGATCGATGCAGCCGATGGGACCTTGTTCAAAGAAGTCCCAAACGACGATCAAGAGCCGACTCGCGTGATTCTGCCAAAAGGCACCTACACTGTCATGGCGCAGTCGGATACTTCCGGCATGGTCAGCGTCCCCGTGGCAATCGAGACCGGCAAGACAACCGTCCTGCACCTGGAAAGGGAGAAAGACTGGAAGGACGTGGCTGCCGGAATTCGCAGCGCTGATCTGGTGCGGCTGCCGAATGGACAACCGATTGGCTTTCGGGCGCCGCATGCCAAATTGCTGGAGGGTCCGATCGTGAGGGTTGCACAATCCAAATAAAAATCATTTTGAGGAATATTCCCCTGCGGAGTCGGTATGAATGAGTAAACACACGTGCGAGGCACTAATAACAACTTATGAATCTAATGATCGGTAGTATTCTCAATCTTATGGGACCAGACATGATGGTAATCCTCCTCATCGTCCTGCTGCTGTTCGGCGCGAAGAAGCTACCTGAGCTTGCCCGTGGGATGGGCCGAGCGGTCAAAGAGTTTAGCGCAGCCCGAGATGAAATTGAGAGGGGACTGGGTCAGTCCAGCGGTGGCGGAGTAGCGCGGCCTAGCTTGTTAGACGCAAAAGCTGAGGCACCGCCTCCGCGGCAGTCCTAGCAGCGTTAATACCTTCCTCCACAGCCGCGTCGACGCCTTGCAACGGAACGAACTCAATGGTCGTCCAGGTGAAACGCAGGCGGCGCAAAAAACGAATCGTCGTTCTCGGTGGTGGTTTCGGCGGTGTTTACGCGGCCATTCATCTTGAGAAATTGCTCGCCCGAGTCGACGCGGTGGAAATTTTCCTCGTTAGCCAGGATAACTTTTTCTTGTTCACGCCAATGCTGCACGAGATAGCAGCGAGCGATCTCGAAATTACAAATATCGTAAATCCCCTTCGAAAGCTGCTTCGCAAAGTTGAGGTGTTGGTGGGTGAGGTGAACGAAATCGATCTGCCAAACAAGCGGGTCTTGATTTCACGTGGTTACCGCAACCATTCACAAGAGATCGACTACGATCATCATGAAATCGCTTCGCGATGCCATTCAGCTGCGCGCTCAAATTCTCCGGCATTTGGAAGAGGCAAATTTTGAATGCAATTCGGCCGAGCGGCAATCGTTACTTACTTTTGTAGTGGCGGGCGGCGGGTTTGCCGGCGTGGAAACAGTGGCGGCTTTAAATGACTTCGTGCGGGACGCGCTGCCGTTCTATCCCAATCTGGGTGAAGGAATGTTGCGAGTTGTGCTCGTGCATTCTGGGCCGGTGATCCTGCCAGAACTGGGTGAAAGTCTGGGACGACATACGCAGAAGGTGCTCGAGGGACGCGGCGTGGAGATAAGGCTTAACACCCGGGTCAAGAGCATGACAGAGAACAAGATTTTCCTGCCTTACACAACTCCAATTCCATGCAGCACGTTGGTGTGGACTGCCGGCACCGTGCCCAGTCCACTTATCTCTCCGCTCCCCTGCGCAAAGGAACGAGGCCGAATAACTGTAAACCAATTCTTGCAAGTTTCTGATTGGCCTGATGTCTGGGCTGTGGGCGACTGTGCGTTTGTGCCGGACATCAAAAATCCGGGGAAATCTCATCCGCCAACCGCGCAACATGCCATACGCGAAGGCAAGGTCGTGGCCCAGAATATCGCCGCTGCACTCCTGGGCCGGCCTGGAAAACCATTTTCGTTCAAGACGATCGGGTTGTTGGCCTCAATCGGTCGTCGCACCGGTGTGGCGCGCATCTTCGGTTACAATTTTTCAGGCTTTCTCGCCTGGTGGATGTGGCGGACGATTTACCTAAGCAAGTTGCCTGGCCTGGACAAGAAGGTCCGTGTGGCATTCGACTGGACACTTGACCTTATCTTTCCCAAGGACGTTTGCGCAGTGCATGACCTTTCATACCATCGTGATTTCCATCGCCTGGAATCGGTAAAGGAGGCAGCCGGAGGTAACGGCGATTACCAACCAAGTACCAGTTGAACCTTCGCCCTAGCTCTGCTGGGAGCGCTTTATTTTCCCTCTAGGGTTGCGGTAATTCTCGCGTCTTACTAAATGTCGCGTTTAATTCCGGCATCATGACCG
>QHZX01000526.1 GCA_003224835.1 Acidobacteriota bacterium
AGCGCTTCGAACTTACGCGGGCTTCCCGAACACTGTCGTGTAGTGCAGCTTGATCACTCCGCACGTCCCCTGTTCCGGCGAATAAACAACGCACGTGTCGAACGGGCGAGAATAAATGTGCAGGCTAACCGCGCGCTCGCCAAACTTCTTTGGATTTACAACTCGATGAACCGGGTCAGCCGGGTCGACCGCGCAAGGATGTGTCGGATTCATTTCCACCGTGTCGGTCGGCACAAGCTGCGAAGTTCCACGGTCGACGTCCTGCGAGAGCAGGTGAAAATTTTCTACCTCTAATCTTCCGATCGGCACCGACATCCAACAATTCTGATCGCGATGATTGTGCACCGAACTTATCTGCCCGACTTCCCAGCAAATGGCAATCAATTCATACAGCGGAGTTTTATCGATCAGGTTCCGCGTGTAATGCTGCCGGTCCCATTTGATATAGGGCGAAAGCGTGTTCGGCGCTACCGATGTGCGCTCAAGGAAGCTAAGAATTTCCGCGGTATGAACAAACGACTTTTCGGGAAACTTGTGCAACTCAGAGACAAAGTCCTGGATGGAAAGCTGCTTAGGAACCACTTGAGTGCTCATAATTCAACTCCGCCACCAGTATAGCCGCCACGAATGCGACACAGCAGCTCACTCCACCAGCATGCAGTCCCCATAGGAGTAAAACCGGTACCGCTCGGCCACGGCATGCTGATACGCCGCGATCACTTGCTTCTTACCTCCAAACGCGCAAACCAGCATCAGTAGCGTCGATTGTGGCAGATGGAAATTTGTCAGCATTGCGCTCACAACACGAAAATTAAATCCCGGATAGATGAACAGATCAGCTTCGCCGCTGCTAGCCTGAACACGACCGGAATCTCTCGCCGCGAATTCGAGAGTTCGTACCGTGGTCGTTCCCACGGCAACGACCCGCCGTTTCTCGTCCACCGCGTCGTTTATTTTCTCTGCCGTTTCCGCCGGGATGCTGTAGGTTTCACTGTGCAGCTTGTGCTCCTCGACCTTTGCTACCCTTACGGGCTGAAACGTTCCTAAGCCGACGTGCAGCGTGATCTCGGTCGTTTCGACTCCGCGGTGCTTCATTCGCGACAGAATTTCGGGGGTGAAATGCAGTCCGGCGGTGGGCGCCGCAACCGACCCGCGTTCCCGCGCATAGACTGTCTGATAGCGATCCCGATCTGCGCGCTCGTCCTCGCGAGCGATGTAAGGCGGCAAAGGCACGTGTCCCAGCTTTTCGACCAATTCGACGAAGTTTGCAACTGGCTCAAAGCGAATGCGGCGCTCGCCAAACGTTCCCCGCGCCAAGACTTCAGCCGCAAGTTCATCGCCCTCGCCAAAGAAAATCTTTTCTCCTATCCCGATCTTCCGCCCTGGACGTACCAGGCATTCCCATTCGTTTGGCGCCTCGGAAACTTGCCTCGTGAGCAGCACCTCGACGCGGCCCTTCAGGAACTCGCGTGATGCCGGATTTTTAGCACTCAGCGCCTGAGATTTGGACCCACTTCGGCGTCCGTACAAACGCGCGGGAAAGACGCGCGTGTTGTTGAAAACGACTAAGTCTCCGGGTCGCAGCAGCTCAGGAAAATCGCGAAAGCAGAGGTCCCGGAAGGTGCCCGAATGCCGTTCCAGCCGCAGCATGCGTGAGGCTGCCCGGTCCGCAGGCGGCGCCTGCGCGATCAGCTCTTCTGGAAGGCAATAATCAAATTCTGAAACGAGCACATCTGCATTATAAAAAGCCTGCTGACACCCGCCGCCCATCGTAGGCATTCCCGTAAAAGAAACAGATTTGTAGATGGAAATTCCGATTGTTTCCGGCCTAAACCTGCGCTACCATACGCCGGCTGCACGAGCGCGGTTTCATTGCTGCTTGCGACGGCAACCTCTCAGTGCGTCTGGACAGACACCGGGTGCTGGTTACGCCGACGGCAATGTCAAAGGGAATGATGAAGCCGGCGGACCTCGTCATCGTCGATATGGCCGGCCGCAAGCTCGAAGGCCGTCGCGAAGTAACCAGCGAAATCGGTATGCACCTCTTGATTTATCGCATGCGTCCCGACATTCATGGAATCGTGCATGCCCATCCCCGCACTGCTACTGGATTCGCTGCCGCTGGTATCGCCCTCGATCAGCCGCTGGTTTGCGAAGTTGTCATCGGACTCGGCCAAATCCCGCTCGCGCCTTATGGGACGCCGGGAACGCCGGAACTAGCTGCCACGCTTGAGCCACTGATTCCAGACTTCGACGCGATCCTCATGGCGAACCACGGCGTGGTTACCTATGGCGCCGATTTGCAATCTGCGTACATGAAGATGGAAACCGTGGAACACTTCGCCCAGATTGCACTCGTTTCGCACTTGTTAGGCCGACAGCAACCGCTCGAAGGCGCCGAGATTGAAAAGCTCGTGGTCGCGCGTAACAAATATCAGGGCGTGAAGTCGGCCGCGCCTATGCCGGTTTATGCATGCGCGGATACTGACACACGGCGCCGGTCGAAGTCTCAGTCGAAATCCGAGTTGCCGAACGCCATCGTCAGTCTGCTGCGTTCCTGACTCCTCGATCAAATGCATTTGCACTTGCCATGGGTTCGTTTACACAAGAATCGCTTCGATAGCTGATTTTGCTCCGGCCGGAATCACATCTGCAAACACAAACTGATCGCGAGTAAGGGTCTCGCCCACGATGACCGGAATTTCGCGGCTAAACATCGGACCTGCATAAACAAAGCTGTGAAATTCCCCGTTTTCGCCGCAAGGGTCAATTCCTGCAGGCAAGTCGTTCAACAAGTTAGCGTCGAATTGCCGCCCCGCAAACGATGCGTCAAGTTTGCGTGAGTCAACGCAGGTCAGTATTGTTTTCAGACCAGAAGCTACCATCTCACGCGCCAAAGAATGCGTCGGTATTCCCCACACAGGAAAGATCGGTTCGAGGTCCGTCACTGCTAATTGTTTGATCCGGTAAGCGCGTACGTCTTCAAGGAACAGGTCGCCGAACGCGATCCCTTCGATTCCTTCTGCAATGGCTTTTGCGCATGTCTGCGCCATGAGAGATTCATACTGTTCGTTTGAACAAGGCCAGGGAAGCGGAATTGACCAGAGCGGAAGATCTGCCGCCGCCGCCTGTTGTTCCACCAGCGCTCG
>QHZX01000527.1 GCA_003224835.1 Acidobacteriota bacterium
CTGTTCATTCCTCAAAGACAAAATTACTGAAAAGCACCTTCTTGCCGTGTTGGACAACACACGTTCTACTAATCAAACCGCCGTCGGGATTGATCTCCGTCAATTGTGTAACACAGATAATTGTGCGCGAGAGGCACCAAACGATGATCGAACGTATGGAAACGGGAGAATGGTTTCTTTTCCCGCAAGACCTCTGCATCAGGTCGGGAGATGCTTGCCCGCACGGTAGAACCGAAGCATGCGTGTGTGACATATGAAAATCCACTTGTCGATCACCCTGGCGTGCTCTGGGCACAGCACCTCCGCAACAGAAATAAGATCATTCCTCGATTTGCCGAATTGATTTGGGCCACGTCGTCGTTTACCTTGCAGGAAGACGAACAGAGCATTTCCACCGTGTGCCTGCAGCGCGTAAAGCAAGTTGCTGATATTGCTGTTCTTGCGCGAGAGCACAGGACGCAGGATCGGTGATCGGAGAGGGAAACAGAGCGGGGGCAGGCAATGGCAGAAGCTCCCAGCTAACGTCTCGCCAGAATTCCCCGGCTCCGACCGCGTTTGAGTGTCTCAAGGATATCTAGGTTGCGTGTGAGACTTTCGATTTGCAAACTCAGCCTCTTTTTCCACGATCGAGGCCGCCAGAGTCGTCATAAACAATCACGAATCGCGCGCGAGGCTTCGAGGTTCGTCAGTATTTCGAGCACGGCCCAGTTTGGAACCCTCTACGCTGCGCGCCTGCCTCGAGCAGACCTGGAGCTGGAAGAAGCTTTCTGCTGCTCCTCATCGCTCATCATTTCGTTCGGCTTCACCTTTTGGCTGAACGCCTCCACCTTCTTCACTGTCGCTTTTTCTTCCTTTAGATTTTGGCTTAAAAGTTGCGCTACCTTCGTGTGCTTCATCTCGCGAGCTAGATCAACGATTCCTACATTGTCCATCCGTTTGAGCGCCACGGGTCCAATCTACAAGGTGTGGTCGAAGTCTAGCAACGGACCATTTTTGCAACGCCGGAGCACGAGCGCGATGTGGAGGCTGAGAGATCGTTCCCGAATAGCTTACTCGGGGCGGATCACGGGCAAACCGGAAGTAATTGTTGAAATCAGGGGATTAGATAAGCTTGCGCCTTCCGTTCACCTTTTGGAGCCAATGAATGGGGGAATGTTAACCCAACAGTTCACAGGGCCGCGTTGTTGCTTGCGGAGTAGGTCATTGGACACCATAAAAAGCTCTTGACAAATCAAGTTAAAGTTTGAGAAAACGTGTACGCGCACATCGAGCAGTCGCAGTTTTGCCCATCAGGCGGTCCTACCTTGGCCTATCGCAGCCAAATACGCCCGGAGGAAATATGAAAAAGGCGAAATTTGCAGGTCCTTTCGCCGCAGTGTTTTTGTCCTTAGCGACAATTCTCCCGGTTCCAGTTTTCGGACAGCAATTCTACGGAACCATCACCGGAACAGTAACCGACCCTAGCGGCGCCGTGGTCCCGAACGCAAACGTTAAAGTGACGAACATAGATACAAACGTCACCGTCGCTTTACGAACCAACAGCGCCGGAGTGTATGTCGCCAATAACCTCATTGTCGGAACGTATCGCGTGGAGGCCGAGGCATCGGGGTTCAAGAAATCCGTGGCCGACAAGATCGTGCTCCAGGTGGGGGCAACTCCCAAAGTAGATTTGGCGCTGGCGGTCGGCCAGTCGGCGGAAGTCGTGGACGTCACCGCTGCCAACACGGCCCTTTTGCAAACTCAGCAGACCGACCTCGGACAGACGATGGATGCAAGCACGTTGGCAAACTTGCCAATCGAAGGGGGAGGGGTCGGCGCCAATGGCCGAAGCCCGTACAACGTGCGGGTCAGCGGCAGCCGGCCGCGAACGGACGACAATGTCCTAGACGGGGCCGCCGTCACTGGAGTCGTGTTTGGCGGTCCAGCTGTAACCCCAAGCGTGGAGGCGATCCAAGAATTCCGCATTGAGCAGAACAGCATGTCGGCGGAGTATGGCAAGGCCGGCGGACTGATCGTAATCCAAGTCAGCAAGTCCGGCACTAATCATTTCCATGGTTCGGGTTATGAATACAACCGCAACGAGAACTGGGATGCCAGGGACTTTTTTGCCGATCCTACTCTACGAAAAAACCCCTACAACTATAACGATTTCGGCGGAAGCATTGGCGGCCCCATCGTTAAGGGGAAGCTCTTCTTCTTTAGTGACGTTGAGAGAATTCTCAACCACGGCGCGACGGTCAACCACGGCGTAACCGTCCCCGATGCGGCATTTCGCAGCGGAGATCTGGGCGCACTGTGCACCGGTAACGGTGGGTCGTTCGATGCAGCTGGGAATTGCACCGGAGGCACTGGCCAACAAATTGTCGATCCCAATACGGGAAATGCCATCCCATTTAACAACATTGCAAATAATACCTGCCCTGGTTGTGCGGCTCCCAGCGCTGCGTCGGCCAATTTCCTCGCGTTTTGGCCCACCGGCGGAACACCAGTTGGAATCGGAACCAACGTGATGACTATCAATCCCGCCTACCACAACACAGATACACTGGTGAACCCGCGCCTGGACTTGAATATTTCGCAATCAGACCACGTATTCGGAGCATTTCATTATGATTATTACAACGCTTTTTACAACAGCACCATTACTGGGCCTGCAGGCGTTGGGATTGGAAGAGGCAGACAGTATGCTTCAACGGTGGGATGGACGCACACGATTAGCACGACCATGTTGAATGAATTCCGGTTTGGCGTGTCCCACCACCTGGGTGACCGCATGCCTTCTGGTGTTGGTTTTACTTCGCCGACGTT
>QHZX01000123.1 GCA_003224835.1 Acidobacteriota bacterium
ATCGTTCACCAAAATATAGTCGTATTTATCGTAATTCTCAATCTCACGCCTGGCCTCTTCCAGGCGCCGATGGATCTTTTCTTCGGAGTCCTGCCCGCGTGATCGTAAGCGTTGTTCGAGCTCCGTGCGATTGGGAGGGAGAATGAAAATGCTTACCGCATCGGGCAGTTTGGATTTGATCTGCGCCGCACCTTGCACGTCGATGTCGAGCAGTAAGTCTTTTCCCTCTTCTTCCGCCTTCTTCAGAAAGCGTTGCGCAGTCCCGTAATAATCGGTTTCAAAAACTCTGGCGTACTCCAGGAACTCATCCTTCTGGATCATCGCTTCGAATTCATGGCGCGTCACAAAAAAATATTCGCGCCCGTTCTGTTCGCTGCCTCGCGGATTCCGCGTGGTATAAGAAATTGAAAAAGACAGGTTCGAAACCATCTGGCGAATTTCATTCACCAGCGTGGATTTGCCGGAGCCGGAAGGCGCCGAAATGATGAAGACGTTAGTCATCATTCGATGTTCTGCACCTGCTCGCGCGCCTTTTCAATATCAGACTTCATGGCAAGCCCGGCTTCAGTGATTCGGACTGCATCACCTGATAACCCCGAGGTCTTCGACATTAATGTATTCGCCTCCCGGTTCATCTCCTGCAAAAGGAAGTCGAGTTTTTTGCCCGTCTCGCCTTCGGCCTCGAGCAGTCCCAAAAAATGCTGGACGTGATTTTCTAAACGAACCAGTTCTTCCTGAATGTCGCTGCGGTCGGCCAGCAAGGCGGCTTCCTGGAGAATGCGGTCCGGTTCAATGGAAGCCCCAAGCCATTCTTGCATACGCGATTTTAGCCGCTCGGAGTAGGTCTTGAGCACCGTATTGCGGTGTTTGCGCACCTCCGTGCATGCCGCCTGGAGACTCGCCATCCGCTCGCGCAGTTCGCGCTCCATCCCGCGGCCTTCCTCTTCGCGCATGCGATTCAATTGCACCAGAACGTGCTCAACGGCGGACACAACTGCCGGTGTGAGTTCTTCTTCAGCCGGAGCGGCCGCACTATCGAGCGCGCCCGGCAGCCGCAGAACCGCGTTCAAATCCGGCTCGGCGGCAAGTCCGGCTTCGACCGCAGCAGCCCGAAATGCTTGCACGTAAGCCGCAACCAGTTGCTTGTTCAAAGCCAGTGTTGCGGATCCGCCTTGCTCAAACGAAAGACTCACGTCTACGTGGCCACGCGCCAGCTTCTCTTTCAGAATTCGTCGCAAGCTCATTTCCAGCGCGTCAGTGTTAGATGGAAGACGGAAATGAAGATCGAGAAAACGATGATTTACCGATTTGATGGAAATGCTGAAGGCGGCGCCATTCACTTGTCCCTTGGCTTGCGCGAAACCGGTCATGGATCGAATGGGCATCAGTGATGTCTCATTGGGACTGCGTGGCGTGCCGCGGCAGCTCGATGTCGATGAACTGAAGATCATACAACCGGCGATAGGTGCCGAGTTTCTGCATCAACTCTTCGTGGCTGCCGATGTCCGACACAGCGCCGTGTTCGAGAACTACGATCCGGTCGGCGCGGCGAACGGTCGAAAGTCGGTGAGCGATGACGACCACAGTGCGTCCCGCCATAAGATTCTGCAGCGCAGATTGGACCAGCGCTTCGGATTCGCTGTCCAGCGCGGAAGTGGCTTCGTCGAGGATGAGTATAGGCGCATTTTTCAGCAATGCGCGCGCAATAGCAATGCGCTGGCGTTCGCCGCCAGAAAGTCGCACGCCTTTTTCTCCGATTACAGTGTCATACCCGGCGGGCAGCTTGCGGATGAAATCGTGTGCCAGCGCGGCACGGGCGGCCGCTTCAACTTCTGACTGCGGGACACTGGGTTGTCCGTAAGCGATGTTATTCCGCAGTGTGTCATTGAAGAGAACTGTCTCTTGCGTGACCACGCCAATCTGCGCCCGCAATGACGAGAGAGAAATGTCGCGCACATTGTGCCCGTCAATCGCGATTTTTCCGGAGGTCACATCGAAGAAGCGTGGAATGAGAGACACCAGCGTGCTCTTGCCCGCGCCGCTCGATCCGACCAGCGCCAGAATTTCGCCCGCATTGACCTCAAGATCAATGTGGCGGAGAACCTCGCGCTGCAATCCTTCTGACTCGTAATGAAACGAGACGTCCTCAAAAGTGATCTTCTTGGAAAATGGAGGCAGAGCCGGTGCACCAGGTTTCTCCTGCACCTCGTCGCGAATATCCATGAACTTGAAAATTTCTGATGAAGCCCCCAACGCCTGCTGAAAACTATTGTGAAAGAGCGCGAACTTGCGTACCGGATCGTAAAGCTTGAAGACGGCAATGATGAAGGCGACGAAAATGCCGGGAGTCATCAATCCGTGAACAATCTGTTGGCGGCCGAGCAATAGTAGCAGCACGATCGCGATAGCGCGGAAACTGTCCATCAGGGGAGAACTGATCGCTGCAGCAGCAACCGAACGCAGATTGGCGCGGAACAGGCGCTGCGCAGCGGTGCGAAAGCGTGCGAACTCCCAAGCCTCCATGCTGAATGCCTTCACGATGCGGTTCCCAGTGATGCTTTCGTGAAGGATGTTCTGGATATCGGCCAGTTTGTCTTGCCCGCGACGAGTCGTATGGCGGACGCGTGTGCCGATTTTGCTGGCCGAGAAGATAATGAAAGGGACAAATAGCAGCAGCAGCCACGCCAGATTTCTTCCCAAAAGAATTACCACGCCTGCTATGAACAAGAACGTGAAGAACTGCTGCAGGAATTCTGAGAGGACACTCGACATGGCAAACTGCACGCGCTCAATGTCGTTCACAATGGTCGACACTAATGTCCCAGTAGTGTGCTTCTGGAAAAAAGCTGCGGAGCGTCGCAGTATGGAATTGTAAAGAGAGTTCCGGAGATCGGTGATCAAACCGTATCCGGCATAATTCACCAGGTACGTGCCCGTGTAATCGAAAATTCCTTTCAAAACCGTGGACGCGACGAACGCAAAGGCCACGATCGTCCAGGCATTGTGAAATCGCGATGGCACCAGCTCCTGCAAATAAATAGTGTGGTGAGTATGCGGAATGGTGAAGAGCGAAATGTTTTCCGAGCCGGAAGACGGATTCAGCACGCGATCTAATACCGGCCCCACCAGCAGCACCCGGAATGCATCAAGAAATCCCACACCCGCCAGCAGGATGACAGACGGGATGAATTGCCACGAATAGGGCGCCAGGTAACGAAGCAGTCGCGTCAGTTGGCGCATGCGCTGCTCCGGAAAAGCGTATCTAGGTTTGGCCGAAGACCGTCCAGGGTCACGGAAAACCGAAATTCGGGGTCGCCGGAAAAAATAGGCATCGGGTGCAAGGCCCTATTCTACTTGAGAGAGGCCGTCTGACGGCGGGGACAAGTTGGTGCTCAGCCCAGCATGTTGCTTATTTTGGCATGTCTCGATGTCCGACATTCACTTTGTAACCGGCCTGCTTTAGCCTTTTGGCAACGTCTTCGGCGATCATGACCGAGCGGTGCTGGCCGCCAGTACAGCCGAACCCGATGGTCAGATAACTTTTGCCCTCGTGAATGTAGTGAGGCAATAGATAGATCAGGAGCTCGGAAATTCGCTGGATGAATTCTGCAGTCTGCGGGAACGAGCGGATGTATTTCGCCACTTTGGGATGTCGTCCGGTGAGAGGACGAAACTCCGGCACGAAATGTGGATTGGGCAGAAAGCGGACGTCGAATACCAAGTCCGCGTCTTCTGGCACCCCGTGCTTAAATCCGAAGCTCACACAAGAAACAAGGATGTTCCGACCCTTCTCTTTTTTGTGAAACAGTTCGATGATGTGCGATCGAAGTTCGTGAACGTTGAACTTTGAAGTATCTATGACCAGGTCGGCCATGGCTCGGATATGCTGCAGGTGCCGACGCTCCGCGGTTAGAGACGTCTTCACGGGTGTGTCATTGCCCAGCGGATGAGGCCGCCGGGTCTCACTATATCGGCGCAGCAGGACCGCATCGGAGGCCTCGAGGAAGATCATTTTCGTGGTGATCATCCGCCGGACCGATTTCACGATGGAAGGCAGTTCTTCCAATTGGCGGCCTTCGCGAACATCCACTACGAGCGCCGTGCGCGCAATTTCTGAAGATTGGCCGACCAACTCCGCGAATCGCGGGATGAGTCCCACCGGCAGATTATCGACGCAGTAATATCCGAGGTCCTCAAAGGCTTTCAGAACAGAAGCTTTCCCGGAGCCACTCATCCCCGTGATGATCACTAACTCGCCCGGCGGTCTACGAGAAGGCAGGCGCTTGTGCGCGAGTTTTCGCGAGCTATCGCTAATTTTTTTGGTTATGCGGCGAAGGGCCATCCTGAAACGGATGTTAGCAGCCGTGCGCCGGTCGCTGCCAGTTCCTGGCAATGTGCATGTCCGCGAACAATCCCAGGTGCGGTAGCGCACGGTACGGCCGATAGTTGACAAGCTGAGCACGAGTAACCAAAGTAACTCTTTTGTTTCGCAGCAATTGCGCTAGACTGACGCAGCCCAAGGCAGAGGCATTCAGTCTTAGCCAACTAGCCGCGCATCAAGGAAATGAGCACCCAGCCCAAACCTGCTCTGGCATTGACTGAAGCGGAACAGCGTCTCCGCTGGATTGTGGCCAAGGCGCCGATCGTCTTCTTCGCGCTGGACTCCGAAGGCAGGTTCACACTTTCTGAAGGACGATCATTGCAAAAACTGGGATTGCTTTCCGGACAGGTTGTCGGACAATCCATCTTCCACCTGTACGGCAATTATCCCCATCTGGTTCAGGACGTTCGGCGCGCGCTGGCGGGAGAAGAGTTTTCGTGCTTCACCGAACTTGCGGACGCTGGCCTCTGTTTCGAGACGCATTGGGCGCCACTTCGCGCCGAAAATGGCACACTCGCGGGCACAATCGGTATTGCCGTCGACATCAGTGAGCGATCAAAAACCGAACAAGCGCGCGATGAGGCGGAGAAGCTTTACCAAAGCCTGGTAGAACAATTATCGGCGGTGACTTACATCGCCGAACTGGGCTTGGACGGAACGTGGCGTTTTGTCAGTCCCCAAATTGAAAAATTACTCAGCTATTCTCCCTGGGAGTGGTTGGCCGATTCCACAAACTGGATCCGGCACGTGCATCCCGAGGACCACGAGATCGTGAAAGCGGCGGAAGAGGCAACCTTGTCCGGTAATTCCTTCCGCGCGGAATACCGTATGTTTCGGCGTGATGGAGGAATGCTCTGGGTGAATGACAGCGGCTCGTTGGTGCGCGGCTCCGACGGCCAGCCATTGCTTCATGGGGTGCTGGTCGATATCACGGAGCAGAAGCAGTTGCAGAGCCGGTTCGAGCAAACCGAGCGTATGGAGGCGGTGGGGCAGTTGGCCTCAGGCGTGGCCCATGATTTCAATAATCTGCTGACCATTATTAAGGGGTACAGCAGCTTGTTATTGGAACGCAATCCGGAGGGACGTGATGGGCATGCGGCCAAGGAGATACGGCAGGCAGCGGACCGGGCTGCGTCACTTACTCATCAGTTGCTGGCGTTCAGCCGCAAGCAGACACTGCAGCCGCGGGTGCTCGATCTCAATTCAATCGTACGCGGGTTGGAAGCGATGCTCCGCCGCTTACTGACGGAAAACGTCGATCTGGTGATTCAGACCGCGCCGAATATTGGTTTCGTGAAGGCCGACCCGGTACAAATGGAGCAGGTGCTGATTAATCTGGTGGTAAATGCCCGGGATGCCATGCCAAAGGGGGGAAGGCTGACGATTGCGACCGCGACTCACGCGGCGCGGAAGGATTTAGACGAAACCGAAACAATTTTTGCTTCCCCTTATGCCACCTTGAGCGTCTCTGATACAGGTATTGGTATGGATGCAGCGACACGCGCCCGTATTTTCGAACCATTCTTTACAACAAAAGAGGTCGGCAAAGGAACTGGACTTGGGCTCGCAACCGTATATGGAATTATCAAACAGAGCCATGGGCATATTGAGGTCGAGAGTGAACCGGGTAAAGGGAGTAGTTTCCAGATATCGCTGCCGAGAGTTGAACATGAACCTGCACCAGCGAAAAGGCCGTTGACCGTGGATCAGCCCAGAACAGGCACCGGAACGATCCTTCTGGCGGAGGACGAGCCTCTATTGCGCGAACTCGGAGAGACCATTCTGACCCAGGCCGGTTATCAAGTGGTTACTGCAGGCAGTAGCGAGAGCTTGCGAGCATTGGTCGCGGAGCACCCTGGCGAAGTCGATTTACTCCTCACGGATGTGGTGATGCCCAATATCAGTGGGCCTGAACTGGTTCGTCTGGATCGCGATGCCGGTTTCATTCAGAAGCCTTTTACACCGAGCGAACTCACAGCGAAAATTGCGGGAATCCTTGCCGGACGAGAGTAATTCCACCAGCCCAACTGCGAGTGAATTGCTCTTCTTATGATCCGATGATTCAATGATTGGATGAGTCAGTCGCTTGCTCCTTATGCTGTGCAGGTGGAGCACTCTCGTGGACGGCGTTATCCGGAGCCGCCGCATCCTTACCGCAATGATTTTCAGCGCGACCGCGACCGGGTGATCCATTCGCGGGCTTTTCGGCGGCTTGAGGCGAAGACCCAAGTATTCACCGGGCGCTTCTCCGATCACTTTCGCAATCGGCTCACCCACACCATCGAAGTCGCGCAGATTTCACGGACTATTGCCGCGCAGCTCAGGCTGAATGTTGATTTGGTCGAGACCCTTGCTCTGGTGCACGACATCGGTCACCCGCCATTCGGCCACTCTGGAGAAAAGGCTCTTGATGCGGCCATGCGCCAGCACGGGCTCTATTTTGATCACAACTTGCATGCATTGCGTATTGTGGAGGATTTCGAACAGCGTTATGCGGCGTTCCGGGGATTGAATCTCACCTTCGAGGTGAGGGAAGGAATCATCAAGCATTCGCGAGATTACGATCCCGGTGAATTTCCGGAGCTAGCGGAGTACTGGCTCGAAAAGCGGCCGCCGCTTGAGGCCCAATTGATCGACGCGACCGACGAACTGGCCTATAACACTGCCGATCTTGATGACGGGTACGCCCGCCTGCTTACGCTGGAGCAGATCAAAGAGAATGTGCCGGTATTCGCGCGGTTTTTCGAGGAGGTAGAGAAACTATATCCCGATGCGCCGAAGAAATTGCAGTTCAATGAAGTCCTGCGGCGCATTCTGGACCGATGGGTGAGCGATTTGATTCAGAACACACAGGCGCAAATCGACACGCTGGCCAGGCCAGCGATCAATTTGGATCAGGTTCGCGCATGCCCCGGACGTTTGGTGGGGCTTAGTCCACAAGTCCAAGCTGAGCGCGCCGAAACTAAAGAATTTCTGTATCGCAACCTGTACTATAGCCCGGTTCTTCAACCCGAAAAGGAAGCTGCCGAGCGAGTCATTACCGAGCTGTTCGATTTGTGGATGAAGCACCCGGAAAAATTGCCGGCAACATATCAAGAGAAAGCCAAAACTGGATCCGAGCCGCGGGCGCGAGTGGTCTGCGACTACATCGCCGGTATGACCGACATCTTTATCTATGAGCAGTACGAGAAATATTGCGGGCGCAAAGCTTCTGTCTCGTGATCTGTTATTGGGCCTTCCCAATAGCCAGCTGAATGACTTCGGCCAGGTGCAAAGTGTTTCTGCCAGTGCACTGCTGGATCTGTTCGCGGCAACTGAACCCGTCCGCGATAATGAGCCAGTCGGCAGGCGTCTTGCGCACCGCGGGCAGGAGTTCAAGCTCTCCAATAGCGATTGAGGTTTGGTATTTTTCCTTTTCGAAGCCGAACGCTCCCGCCATGCCACAGCAGCCCGGGGCCGGCATCGTGTAGTCGATATCTAGCCGCCGCAGTAACGATTCTTCGCTGCTCATCTTCATGACAGATTTGTGATGACAGTGTCCGTGGACCAGCGCTTTGCGGGTCAGCGCGGGCAGGGCGAATGACTTGCCGTTTTCCTCCAGAAAATCGCTCAGCGTCACGACCTGGCGCGCGAGCTTCTGGGCACGTGAATCGTCGGGAAAAAGATTGAGCATCTCGTCTCGAAAAACTGAAGCGCAACTCGGCTCCAGCACAATCACTGGTATACCTTCTGCGATTTCGCGATGAAGGATCTCTAGTGTGTGCAAGAGCAATTTCTTTGCGCGATACAACATGCCGAAGTCATAAAGTGGACGTCCGCAGCACACGTTACGATTCGGAATCCGCACAGCGAATCCCGCGGCCTCAAGCACATCAACCGCAGCCTTCGCAGTTTCCGGATGGAAGTAATTGTTGAACGTGTCCGGCCAAAGGAGAACTGCCGGAGCCGAGCCACTCGCCCTTTTCCGATTTCTTTTGTCGAACCAAGTGCGGAAGCTTTGCTTTGCGAAGCGCGGAACCCGGCGCTGAGGTGCAACTCCGGCAATGAATTTTGCGGCGGCCGACAGACCGGGCGTTTGTGTCAGAAAATTCGCCAGCCACGGCGCCACGGATGCAGCTCGCGACCAGCGATCGACGTGAGCAAACGCATAGTGGCCAAGAGGATGAAGCCGTCCTTCATAGTAGTGCGAAAGAAACTCAGCTTTGTAAGTTGCTACGTCAACCGCGACCGGGCAATCGCTTTTGCACCCTTTGGAGGAAAGGCAGAGATCGAGCGAAGACTTCACATGCGGATCGCGCCAGCCTTCGCTGATGACTGCCCGTTGGGTCATCTCCCATAACAAATGAGCGCGGCCGCGGGTGGAGTGTTCCTCTTCGCGGGTGACGCGAAAACTTGGGCACATGACTCCGCCCTCGTATTGACGGCACTGCCCCACGCCCACACAGCGCAAAGTCGCACGCGCAAGGCTGCCATCATCATTCGGAAATTTGAAGTGCGTTTCGGGCTGCCAAGGCCGGTAACTCGCGCCCAGACGCAGATCGTCATCGAATCTGTTGGGTCGAACGAGTTTTCCGGGATTCATCTTCCCGTCTGGGTCCCAGAGAGACTTGAAACGCGTGAAAGCCTCGATCAGCTCCGGCCCGAACATCTTTGGAAACAATTCCGCGCGCGCCTGACCGTCACCGTGCTCTCCGGAAAGCGTTCCGCCAAATGAGATGACCAGGTCCGCAGCTTCCTCCATAAAACTGCGAAACTTTT
>QHZX01000513.1 GCA_003224835.1 Acidobacteriota bacterium
GAACCCAATCTTAAGCGCCAAGGACTGGCCTTACTCGATCAACAGCGTCTTCAACGCAGGTGCGACATTGTTGGCCGATGGATCGACCCTGCTGCTGTGCCGGGTCGAAGATCGACGCGGTATCTCCCACCTTTGTGCGGCCCGCTCTCGAAACGGCGTGGATGGATGGAAAATTGATCGCGAACCAACTCTACTGTCGAGCCCGAAAGAGTATCCCGAAGAGCTCTGGGGTATCGAAGACCCTCGCATCACCTTTGTGCCTGAACTGCAGCAATACGCAGTGACATACACCTCGTATTCGCGCGGCGGACCCGGAGTGTCGTTAGCCTTGACCAAGGATTTTCGCAGCTTCGAACGATACGGTGTCATCATGCCGCCGGATGACAAGGACTCCGCCCTGTTGCCGCGAAGAATCGACGGGTATTGGGCGATCATTCACCGGCCGATGACGCCACTCGGTTCGCACATGTGGATCTCCTATTCTCCCGACCTGCGACATTGGGGCAGGCATAGGCTGATATTGGAAGCACGGCGCGGCGCCTGGTGGGATGCAAACAAGATTGGTTTGTCACCGCCTCCCATCGAGACATCTAGAGGATGGCTCGTGCTCTATCACGGAGTACGGCACACGCCTTCCGGCTGCTTGTACAGGTTGGGACTCGCATTATTCGAGCTTGAGAATCCGGAAAAGTGTCTGCTACGCGGCGATTCGTGGATCTTTGGGCCGGAGGCCGACTACGAGCGTCACGGCGACGTAGACGACGTTGTCTTCCCGTGCGGGTACACGATGGACGTCGATGGCGACGCCATAAACATCTATTACGGAGCTGCTGATTGCTCGATTGCCCTGGCTCGCAGTAGCGTTCGCACCCTGCTGAATTGGTTGGACGCTAATGGAAGCAGTGAGCGGAGGCGAAATCAGGACCGATGAACCCGCTGCGTTGGATGTTTCAGTTCGCCTTTTGCTCGCCGGCGAGAGGGAATCGCTGGTCTAAATTGCCCACACTTGTCTCATTCTCAGCGTGGCTTCACCGAAAGAGGTGAGCAATCCGGCACAGCATCGCATCGCCTGGTTCTGCCATTCTAAAAATTGCGGGACACATAAACCGCGAAGCCATTTCAGAACACCCCGCTCGGGCTGGTCGCGAGACGATGCCCGCCACCGGGTGAAAGAGCGTAGGGTAGATGATGTCGCCCAACTTTCGTCGGCTGCTCAATCGTTTGCGTGGGAAGCTAGCTTTCCTCGCTGACTTATTGAGTAATTCGCGCGCAACGCCCACGCCGGAAAACCAAAATTTCAGATTGCAAAGGATGTGTCCGTTTTGCGGATTGATTACGCCACGCCAGAAGAGATGCTGCCTGGAATGCGGCAAGGCTCTCAAACCGGCGTAGACGCTGCCCGATCCATTGCGAAGGCATTCGCCACTAACCGCGTCAAATTAGGTGGACACTCCTGATTCCTCCGGCTATTTTAGTCATACTCCATGCGAACTGTGGCACTCAGATATGCGTACAATAAGGTATGCAGGTTGAAGCACACCTCGACGCGGAAACAGTCGAACGCTTGGAGGAACAGAGCGAATTACTGCTACGGATGTACCAGGTAGAATTTGCCAAGGACCCAACCAGCCTGGCCACCGAATCCTCCCGCAGTAATATGATTGCAGAGAGCCACTAGAGCGAGGATCGCAGCCAACGCTCCTGGAAGGGCACGCCTCCAGGGAAACGGAATCGGAGGTGGCACTGCCCTCTCGCCGCGTACAGCTCCCATCACCGCCATGATGAAGCCTGCTGATGGAATGATCTGCTGCTCGTTGGAAAGTATTCGGTCCACAGCGTCGTATCTCATCAAGCCTCCTCTTCAATCCATAACGGCCCCGCCCGTTGTGAAAGCTTCTTGCGCAAAATGTCCCGCCCACGGGATAACCTCGCCTTCACGGTCCCTTCTGGCAGGGCGAGACTACGCGCCGTTGACGAAACATCCATATTGTGAAAATAGAAAAGAATGAGGACATCCCGATACTTCGGCGGCAGCGCCACCACCGCTCGCCGAAGTGCGCGGTCTCGATCTCCGTACTCGAACACTCCATCGCTTGCTCGATCGTCCCTCGGCTCAGCAATCTCATCCAGCGACAGTGTTCTCACCGGAATCCGACGGATTTCTGAGCGGTATACATTCGTCGCCAACGCGAAGAGCCAAGTGGAAAAGGCGGCTTCCCGATGCCATCCATGCAGCGAGCGGTACGCCCGAAGAAAGGCTTCCTGAGCCATGTCCTCGGCACGGCTACGGTCTCGGCAAAACCGATACGCCAGATTCACGAGCGGACCCTGCCAGCGACGGACGATGTTCTCAAACGCCGAACTGTCTCCAGCAAGAACCCTCTCGACAGCGGCCTCGTCCTCGGCAGCGTTCATGCGACCCCTATTGAGTACGACGGGCTGGACTGGGCGCGGTTGCATTTTTTTTGCGATAAGAAAGTGCAACCAGGAGTCTCTTTGGCGTGTCCCACGCTATGCAAGCATAGGAAGCCTGATAGGAGAATGACATGAATCAGACACTGCCCATATTTTTATTCCTGAGTGTTGCGAGCATCGCCCTTTTCTCGTTCATAAGTATGGCAGTGTGGGCGAGTGAACGACGCCGCGAAAGGGAAGCCTATTATAGGAATGAGACAGCCAGAAAGATTGCTGAGATGCAGGGGGTCGGTGGCGACTCCGCCATCGATTTCATTCGCGAGGAAGAGAAAATCGCTGCACGACGCCGTACAGAAGGCCTGAAGCTCAGCGGGTTTGTCACGCTTGCCGTCGGCATCGGCATGATGCTGTTTCTAAAGGCCCTGTACCACGACGAGCCTGGAGATCCCGTCTACCTGGTCGGAATCATTCCTCTTCTAACTGCTACTGCCCTGCTGGCCTATTGTTACTTGCTCGCGCCA
>QHZX01000124.1 GCA_003224835.1 Acidobacteriota bacterium
CTGCCAGCTCGAAACATCCGGTGCGACGTTCGAGTGCGCCGGTGAACGCTCCTTTTTCGTGGCCAAAAATTTCGCTCTCAATAAGTGTTTCCGGAATGGCTGCGCAATTTATCGCTACAAACGGTTTGGGGCGCCGCGGGCTTAGCTCGTGAATGGTGCGCGCAACCAGTTCCTTGCCCGTGCCGCTCGCGCCGGTGATGAGAACAGACGCCGTGCTGGGTGCGACCATTTCAATCAACCGGAAGATCTCCTGCATTTTCTTCGAGGGACCGATGAGCGATCCCAGCGAGCCCGCGTCGCGCAGCTTGCGGCGAGTTGCTTCGAGCTCGACCCGGGTGCCGAGCAGGGCTGAAGCATTCTGCAGGATGGTGCGCAGGCGGCTGGTGTCAATTGGCTTCGCGATATAGTCGTAGGCGCCGATGCGCATTGCCTGCACAGCGCTATCGATGCTGCCCTGTGCGGTTACCACAATGACGGCGATGCTTTGGCTATCGCCGGAAATTTTCTCCAGCAGTTCCAGACCTCCAAGGCGCGGCATCTTCAAATCAGTGATGACAATGTGCGGCGACCACGACGTTACCTTCTCGTAGCCTTCCTGACCATCACGCGCGGTTTCGGCGGCATAGCCCCAAGAGGACACCAGTTCGGCCAAACCGGTGCGTTCGTTCTCTTCATCTTCTACGATCAATACTTTTTCCTGGCTCATGTCAGTATTCATTATTCAAGGTAGGGCCAATGCTCGCAAGCTGCAAGCTGCATTTTGCCTACTCGTCAGGACAGAAGTTCCTAATCTCATAATTTAGTATGGATGCACGAAACATGTCTGAATCGCCATTATGGGCCACGGAGGACCAGTCGTCGCGCCTGGCGGAGCTTATCGCCGGCACCGACGATCGCGCGAAAGAGGTTCCCCTGCGCCGCGACGTTCGCTCTTTGGGCGTCCTACTGGGAAGAGTTTTAGTGGAACAGGCGGGCGAGCCGGTCTTTAAAACTGTGGAACGACTACGGCGCTTGCTCATTCAGGCGCGAGCGCATTCGGCCCGCTCCCAACCGGGGACGGAGGAGATGCAAGAGGCGGGCGATATTGTTGAACGGCTGAGTATCCAAGAGGCGCACAGAGTAACGAAAGCATTCGCGATTTACTTTGAACTGACAAACCTGGCTGAAACTAATCACCGTAAACGTCGACGCAGGGCGGGAAAGCTCAATGCCAGTCAGTTGCCGCTTGCAGGCTCATTCCGCGGAACGTTGATCAGAATGCGTGAGACAGGGATGACCGCGGACCAGGCGCTGACTGCGTTGCGCCAAGTGAAAGTCGTTCCGGTTTTCACCGCTCATCCCACCGAGGTCGCCCGCCGGACAGTACTGACCAAGCGACGACGGATTGCTAAATGCCTAGAGCTGCTGGATCGACTACCAATGCCTGCAACAGAAGCTTTAGCGATGGAAAAGGCCATCGCGGCCGAGATCACCGCCCTCTGGCAGACCGATGAAGTGCGAGTAGAGAAGCCCCAGGTGACAGACGAAATCCGCATGGGGCTGGACCATTATCCAATGTCGATTTTTGAGAGTCTGCCTCGACTCCACACGGAAATTCGCGATTCGTTCCGCGATGTTTATGGAATCGAATTATGCGCGGAACAAGTGCCGCAGGTTCTATCTTTCGGCTCATGGATTGGAGGTGACCGGGATGGCAATCCGTTTGTCACACCTGAAACCACCCGGGAGGCGCTGGAACGCGCACGAAACACAGTTCTGGGGCACCACATTGCGGAAATCGAGTGCCTGCTGGAGCCATTCAGCTCGTCAGCCCGGCAAGTTCCGGCCTCACAAGAATTTCAGCACAGGCTTGCAGAATATACGAAACAGATGGGCGAAGAACCGGCGCGGCTGGGACGAATCTCTCCCACGGAACTCTACCGGCGATTTCTTGCTTTTCTTACGGTGAAGCTACGAGACACGCGCGAAGCCAACGAGAATAGCTACGCCTCGGCGCATGAGTTCGAAGAAGACCTGGAAATCGTTTATAGAAGTTTAGCCAAAAACCATGGCGAGAATTTGGCACAGCTTTTTCTTGATCCATTGTTGCGCAAGGTGCGAACCTTCGGTTTTCATTTGGCAACACTCGACATCCGCCAACACGCGCAAGTGCATCGGCGCGCCCTCGATTCAACCTCGGCCGCGACAGACAACGCGCAAGTAATTGATCTTCTTCGACACGTTGCCACCTGGAAGAAAGACTTTCCACCAGTCTCGATTCGAAATTACATCATCAGCGGCGTCGAATCTGAGAAGGACATAGATGCTGTGATCGAACTGGCAAAGCTGGCCGGGATTGAACTGGCTGGATCCGGCGAAGACCCGGGACTCATGCCGGTGCCGCTATTTGAGTCAATCGAGTCGCTGCGTGCGTCCGCCGAGATCATGGGTCGCGTGTGGAGCGCTCCTGGATATCGCCGCTTGCTGGAGTCGTGGGGGGGCTGGCAAGAAGTGATGCTGGGTTATTCCGATTCCAATAAAGATGGCGGGATGCTGACCAGCATTTGGGAGATATACAAGGCCCATCGAGCACTCCACGAATGCGCACGAAAAAACAACGTGAAGTTGAGACTATTCCATGGTCGTGGCGGAACTGTGGGCCGTGGGGGAGGACCAACTCATGCGGCGATCCTGGCACAACCAGCGGGAGATTTCTCCGGCGAGATTCGCATTACCGAGCAAGGGGAAGTGCTCAACTGGAAGTACTCCGATCCAGTTTTGGCGGAATGGAATTTGGAAATCGTGATTGCCGCCTCATTTGAAGCGCTCACTCGGCCTGAGGGGGATCCTCCCGATGCCAACAGAGATTGGGAAAGCGCCATGGAGCAGATGTCGGCGGATGCCTTTCGCTTTTACCGTCAGAATATAGCGGACAATAATGACATTTTGCTTTATTTCGAGCAGGCGACGCCGGTGAATGAGCTCGATAATGCACGGCTCGGTTCGCGTCCGGCGCGGCGTTCGGGTAGTCAAAGGCTGGAGGACCTGCGCGCAATTCCTTGGGTGTTCGGCTGGATGCAAAGCCGCCATGCGCTGCCGGCATGGTTCGGCGTCGGCTACGCATTAGAGCAATTTGCAGGGCAAGGGAGTCAACAAGAGGAGCAGCTGCGTGACATGTTCTCGCGCTTCGCGCTGTTCAACGATCTTATCCGTAATGTGGAACTGGCAATGGCAAAGGCCGATCTCTCCATTGCTCAGATGTATGCGTCCCTGGTGCGGGATCAGGGCGTGCGTGAACGCGTGTGGCGGATTATCTCAGAAGAATTTGAACGCACCCGGCGCATGTTGCTTCTGGTGAAACAACAGGAAAAGCTGCTGGATAAGAATCCGGTGTTGTCCCGCTCTATTCGGCTGCGTAACCCCTACGTTGATCCGCTCAGCTTGATCCAGGTGGACCTGCTGCGCAGGAAACAATTGGGCGACAACTCCGAGGAGCTAAGCTACGCGCTTGGGGCTACCATCAACGGCATCGCCGCCGGATTGCACAACACTGGATAAAAAGCAGCAACCACTTACGATTGGGCTTGACTCAGAGTAGATCGATGATTAGCGTTTTTTTTCGTTTTGATCGTGGGTTCTGCGATGGGCAAAAAAGAAGCGCCTTGCTGGAGTAAGGCGCTTTCAAAAGCTGTTGGGAAACTCAAATCAGTTAAACTCAATCTAGCACCGGTCCCGGAACGCGGATATCAGGTTAGGACTGTAGAAAAAAGCTAAGATTGCTCCTTAACCTGATGTAAGCTATTGAAGAATAACAGTATGCCAATTTTTGAATACGTCTGTGAAAACTGCGAACATCCGTTTGAGACCCTGCTCATGGGCGCCGAGAAGGCGGCCTGTCCTAAGTGCCACAGTAAAAAGCTGACCTCGAAACTCTCAGTGTTTGCAGTGCAAGCAAAAAGTGCGGTGGGTTCAAACATTGCATCGGGTGCGTGCGGAAGCTGTGGAGATCCTCGCGGACCGGGTTCCTGCTCCCTGCCCGACTGAGCAGCCTCCAAGCTGCTGAATACAAATCCATTACCCTAGAACTCCAGTACTCTGTTAGCGGTAACCCGCGTAAGTTTTCAGCCAACCATTTCTACCGCACAATGTCCCTATGGATCGACGGCAAAGCCCACGAATTGAAGTCCAGCTTCCGGTGCAGGTTTGGGGAATGGATGCCCATGGCCAGCCGTTTATGAACCCTGCCTTGGTGACGAATATGAGCACCAGTGGGTTGGTAATTCAGGGAGTACGACGAAAAATTCGGGATCACGGCACACGCGTTCTTCTCTCATTCGATTCTCGCCCATTGTTCGCAGCCGGCAGCGGCCTGCTAGGACGATTGCTCTGATTTTGATTCGTTGACCAAACAAACCTCAACGGCCCGCTCTGAAATTCCAAACAAACGCGATTTGCCTCTTTTAAAAGCTTTCAATATTCTGCAACTCTGACCTTCTCGCACATACGAGGACAATCTTAATGAGAATGCTCTACATGGTTGCGATTATTGTTACGTTGGCGGTCTCCTTGACAACCGATGCGCAGGAAATCAATTCCCTTCACCTGATGCCGTGGCCGGCCAGCGTCAAGACGACTCCAAATTCGCCACCATTATTGATTCAACCTTCCTTCACAGTCGGATTGCACGACAGCTCCGATCGCCACTTGCGGCAAGCAGTTGAAATTTTTCTCAGCGACTTGCGTCGTCACACCGGGTCGACGCCGCTCGATTTCAGCGTTAGCAATGGCAATGACGTGAGCGCTGCGAAACTCGCAGTGAGCAGCGATCACCCAACTAAGGAAGTGCAGGAACTCGGGGAAGATGAGTCGTACACGCTCGAAGTCACCGCCTCCGGCGCTCAGTTGCGCGGCACCACGACGTTGGGCGTCATGCGCGGCCTGCAGACCTTTCTCCAACTTGTCGAAGTCACGCCTCAAGGGTTTGCCGTACCCACAGTCGTCATTCAGGACAAGCCCCGGTTTCCGTGGCGCGGTCTGATGATCGATGCAGGCCGTCATTTCATGCCGGTGGAAGTTATTGAACGCAATTTGGACGGGATGGCGGCAGTGAAAATGAATGTATTTCACTGGCACCTCTCTGAAAATCAGGGGTTCCGTGTCGAGAGCAAGCGCTTCCCGAAGTTGCAGGAGATGGGCTCAGACGGCCTGTTTTACACCCAGGAGCAGGTGCGCGAAGTAATTGCTTATGCGCACGACCGCGGTATTCGGGTGATTCCCGAGTTCGATATGCCGGGGCATAGCACGACATGGTTCGTAGGATATCCCGATTTGGCCAGCGCGCCCGGACCTTACGCGATTGAGCGGAAGTGGGGAGTGTTCGACCCAGCGATGGATCCCACGCGCGAAAGCACGTACAAATTTCTCGACCAGTTTATTGGTGAGATGGCGCAGCTTTTCCCGGACCAGTTTTTCCACATCGGTGGAGACGAAGTTAACGGCAAACAGTGGAACGCGAATCCGAAAATTCAGGAGTTCATGCGTGCTCACAACTTAAAAAGCAACGCCGATTTGCAGGCGTATTTCAATACACGTATTCAGAAAATTGTCGCGAAACACGGAAAAACAATGGAAGGCTGGGACGAAATTCTTCGCCCTGATCTGCCGAAAAGCATTGTGATCCAGTCCTGGCGCGGGCAACAGTCCCTTGCCGATGCCGCGCGTCAGGGATATCGAGGTCTGCTCTCGTCTGGCTATTACCTCGATCTAATGGGCACGGCAGCGTCGCACTACACAGTCGATCCATTTGCGGATGGCGCGGCCAACTTGTCAGATGAGGAGAAGCAAAAGATTCTGGGCGGCGAAGCTTGCATGTGGGCAGAGTATGTTTCGCCCGAGAATATGGATTCGAGAATCTGGCCGCGAGCTGCGGCAATCGCCGAGCGGCTATGGTCGCCTGAGAATATTAAGGACGTGAATTCGATGTATGCCCGAATGGATTACACCGGCAAATGGCTGGACGCATACGGGCTAACCCACAATACGAACTATGTTTCGATGCTGCAGCGAATGACAGGTAATTCCGACATTTCCGGGCTCCGAACGTTAGCCGACGTGGTGGAGCCGGTCAAGGGTTACGCCCGTGAACAACTGGCGCCGTCTGAGCCGACTTCGTTGACCCCGCTGAATCGCGTGATCGATGCTGCCCGTCCGGAGAGTGCGACGGCAAGACAATTCAACGAGCTAGTCAACAACTTTTTGACAGGACAAATTAAGCCGGGAATGGAGCTGCAAATCCGGTCCACGCTGAACTCGTGGAGAGATAACGAGACTCAATTGAGCGCTGCGGCACAGAGTTCATCGCTGGTGCAGGAAGTCGCTCCGCTCTCGCACGATTTATCGATGCTGGGGGCAGCGGGTTTGCAAGCTCTCGATTACCTTGATCGCGGAGAGAAGGCGCCAGAAGCGTGGAAGGCACAGGAACTCTCCGTGGCGCAGAGCGCCATTAAGCCCAGAGCACAGTTGCTGCTGATGGTGGCGAGCCCAGTGCAGAAATTAATTCAGGCGAGCGCCGGGGAAAAACCGACAGACCTGCCGTTTCCAAAAAACGCGAGTGACTGACGCCGGCTATGCGGCAACGTCGCGCAGAAACCGTTTTGCGCGTTTCACTGGACCAGGCTGCTGAAGCTCTTGCACGCTTGCAGGCCATGGCTCATCGACGGCAGTCAGTGCCATGGCTGCGCCGGCGAGGGCAACATTCTTCGTGAAGTTGATCATGTCATTCATGCGGTGCTCCTGATCTTCTTGCTTCCAGAAGTCGTGCATGATCGGAGAAACACCGAGTAGGAAACCAACTAGCGCCGCGGCGCCCAACTTAGGTTTGACTCCGAGAAGAATACTGGCGCCTCCGGCGACAAGGGTAATACCGGTAGCCTGAACGGCGACATCCGGCTTGGGAACTTTCTTCGCGGCCGCGTACTGCGTGAGCTGGCCCTTGTTCTTGAAGTGATTGATGCCGCTCATAATGAAAAAACCCCCGAACAGCAGTCGTCCAAGGACAAAAGGTGCTCGCATGATTTCCTCCGAAGTCATTTCGATTCGACGGCGGAAGCGGGCGTTGCCCACAACAACTTCGTGAGCACGAAGCAGCGGGTCAGATGCAGAGTTGACGTTACAACGATGTGTTGCAAACTGACTACGTAAGCAATAGCTTTCCGAACTCCTGCTAAACTTCTACTTTGACCCCCTCGTTTGCCATTCGTACGCAGGAACTCTGCCGCTATTATCAGATGGGAAGCGCGATGATTCGCGCCGTGGATGGCATCACTTTGCAGATTCCAGCTGGAGAATTCGTTGCATTGTTGGGCGCATCGGGGTCGGGAAAATCTTCCCTGCTCAACCTTCTCGCCGGACTAGATTCCCCAACCGCCGGCAGCGTGATTGTTGAGAACCAGAGTCTCTCCGGGCTCTCTCGCGAGCAGCTTGCGAAATATCGGCGGCATACCGTGGGTATGGTGTTTCAATCGTTCAATTTAATCCCCAGCATGACCGTGCTCGAAAACGTGGAACTCCCGTTGCGTTTCGCGGAGGTAGAGCGGAACGAACGCGGCACACTGGCGATGAATGCGCTCGAAAAAGTCGGATTGGGTGGACGCCTGAAACATCGGCCAATCGAGCTCTCCGGTGGTGAGCAGCAGCGCGCGGCCCTGGCGCGGGCTTTGATCAATCAACCGCGCATTCTCCTTGCCGATGAGCCGACGGGCAATCTCGATAGTCGCACGGGAACCGAAGTCATGGAACTGATCCGCGGGTTAAACGAATCACTACAGATGACTGTGGTACTGGTAACACATGAGCGCGAGCTGGCTGAGAGGTACGCCGACCGTCTGATTTTCCTCGCCGATGGAAAAGTCGTAGCTGACCAACCAAATCCAGCAAGGACAACCGCGGGAGCTAAGTCATGAAGCTCTACGATTCCGTCGAGCTGGCCGCACGCAATCTGCGCGAGTCTGTGTTGAGGAATTCGCTGACCACACTTGGTATTTCAGTAGGCGTGGCTTCACTCGTGGCGATGCTTTCGCTTGGCATTGGACTGCAGCAGTTGGCCTCGCGTCGGCTGCAACGCTCTGGACTGTTTGACTCCATTGTGGTGACATCGCGTCGCGACCTTCGTGGTTACAACCGCGAGCAGGAAGAGAGTGGTCCGGCGCCGGCAGAAAGTCCGGACCTGAATGAGACCGCGCGGCTGAAGATTGTAAACGTGGCGGGCGTGGTAGAGGTTTATCCGGATTTGCGTTTCATCACCGACGTGCGCTTCGACGGCAAGCCCCACCTGACAATGGTGGCCGGGCTTCCCTTCTCTTCAAAAGATGGCGACAGCTTTGAAGGAATGCAAGGAAAGTTTTTTTCGTCCGAAGACGCGCACGAGGTCATCCTGCAAAAGACCTTCGCCGCTGAGCTGATGGGAAAGCCGACCCGCGGGCCGGAAGAAATTAATGTTGCCGATGTAGCCCGGCCGCTGCTGGGCAAGCAAGTGGAAATGCGCTACACGGAACGCGAGGGAAGTGTGCAGGACGCTGGTTCGTATTCGGTCATCTCGCACGAAATCTCGCTAACAATTGTTGGTGTGACCGACTTGGACCCAGACAGCATGCGCGGATCGGCACGCGCGCGTCTGTTCATTCCACAAAAGTTGACCGAAGGCATGCGTCCAATGCAGGCCTATGACATGCGCGCTTCGAATGGCGTCACGTCCAACGAGCCCATCTACAGCAATGTGGTCGCGCGAGTAAGTGGCGCAGGCAAAGTAGACGCCGTCGAACAAGCCATCAAGAAACTTGGCTTCAATACGTTTTCTATTTTGGACGCGACCAAAAGCATGCGACGGTTCTTCGCCATTCTCGATCTTTTTCTCGGGATTTTCGGTAGCCTGGCACTGACAGTGGCTTCCATTGGAATCATCAATACGCTAGTGATGGCAATTCTGGAGCGGCGGCGCGAGATCGGGATAATGAAGGCCGTTGGCGCCAGCGACGCAGACGTGCGCGGGTTATTCTTCGCGGAAGCCGGAGCCATGGGCCTTTTGGGCGGAGTCTGCGGGACTGCTCTCGGCTGGATTATCGGACGCGCGATCAACTTCGGAACAAATATTTATCTGAGGCGACAGGGATTTCCACCTGAGCACATCTGGGCGGTTCCGATTTGGCTGGTGGCCGGCGCGCTTGGTTTTTCGTTTCTCGTGAGTTTGCTCTCCGGGCTGTATCCAGCATCGCGAGCTGCGCGGCTCGATCCAGTGCAAGCGCTCAGATACGAATAGCGCCCTGGGCAGCTTAAAAAAAAATCTGAGCGGAGAAAACACCGAGGAATTCCACACAGAAATGCTGCGAAGACGAATGCATGCAGTCTGGACCAAGTATGTCCTTGCAATCGCTTGTCTTTTGCCGACTTCCGCAGTCGCTCAAGGACGAATTGATTGCAGCGTTTTCAAGAGTCGCATTCTGCATCGGCCAGTGCGGTATTGCGTGATGCTGCCTTCAAATTATGAAACCGCGACCAAAACGAAATATCCGGTCCTTTATTTCCTGCATGGACTTGGAGAGAACGAGCAGGCACTGCTTCAAAGCGGCGGCTGGGGACTGATCGAAGATCTCAGGCGCGATCACAAAGTCGGCGATTTTCTAATGGCTGCGCCGGCAGGGCGTGGGAGCTTTTTCATCAACTCGGCAGATGGGCGGGACCGTTATAGCGATTTTTTTCTCACCGAGTTGTTGCCTTTTATCGAGACCCACTACCGTGTGATCCGCGAGCGCAGGTCGCGAGGCATAACCGGACTTTCGATGGGAGGATACGGCGCGCTGCGATACGCATTTGCGAATCCTGATCTATTCGGTTCGGTCAGTGCGCAAAGTCCGGCGCTGATCACGGAATCGCCGCGTGAACTTAATGCCGACCTTCGCGACGCCGGTCCGCTGGCGAAACTGCTTGGTACGGTATTTGGAAATCCGATCAATGTTGCACATTGGAACCAGAACAATCCGTTTGTTTTAGCGCGAAAAAACCAGGCGCAACTCCGGGTTCAGGCGATCTACATCAACTGCGGGCAGCAGGACGAGTATGGATTCGCTGCTGGAGCGGAGCAGCTGCACAAACAGTTGCAGAGGGAGAAAATTTCGCACGAGTTCCATCTTTACCCGGGCGGCCACAATGCGGAATATTTCCTTTCGCATTTGGGGGAGACCATTCAGTTCCACTGGCGGGCTTTTTCTTCCGCGCAACAAAAGCGGTAAGATGATGCAGGTTTTTGAGCAACTATGCGTAAAGCAGTTTTGCACCTCAAAAAATCAGATCCGTTGATGCGGGCGATCATTGAACGCGTAGGACCTTGTC
>QHZX01000125.1 GCA_003224835.1 Acidobacteriota bacterium
GTTCCGCCTGATGCTTGGAAATTTCAAGCATCTTCATCGCTAGGATGCTGAAATGGTTTTTCTCGAATTGCTCAATTATGTCGCCGATTGAGTTCCTGCGTACGGCGTCGGGCTTAATAATAGTCAGTGTGCGTTGCAATGTTTTCATAATTTTTGGTCCATGATTACTCTTCGTGGATCCGTCGCGGGCTTCTCTGTGTTCTCGACCTTTTTTGCGGTCCTCCGCGGTCAAACTCTTTCAACGGCCGATACCGCAGAGTGAACGCCGGTTCATCAGAGAAATAATCACAGCTATGCGATAGCTTTTGCTCCCAGCGCCGCGACGACGGTCTCCCCGATATCAGCTGGCGATTTGCACATGCGAATTTCCGCCGCCTGCATGGCCTTGATTTTTTCTTCAGCCGTTCCATGCCCACCGGATATGATCGCGCCTGCGTGACCCATTCGGCGTCCGGGAGGCGCCGTTTGTCCGGCAATAAAACCGATTACCGGTTTCTTCATCCGCGCTTTCACAAATTCTGCCGCGGCCTCTTCCGCGTTGCCGCCGATTTCGCCGATCATCACTACAGCTTCGGTCTGCGGATCGCGATTAAAGAGGTCCAGCGCGTCGGTAAAATTCGTTCCGATAATCGGATCCCCGCCAATCCCAATGGCTGTGGATTGCCCGATGCCGCGGGTCGTCAATTGATGCACCGCTTCGTATGTCAAGGTTCCCGACCGCGAAACAATACCAATTGGACCCTCGCGATGAATGTGTCCGGGCATAATTCCAATTTTGCATTTACCAGGCGAAATAATTCCCGGACAATTCGGCCCGATCAGACGCGCGCGACGGGTCTGTAGAAACTCCCACGCGCGGACCATGTCGAGCACCGGAATCCCTTCCGTGATGCAGATGATCAGTTCAATCTCAGCGTCGGCAGCTTCCATAATCGCGTCGGCCGCAAACGGCGGAGGAACAAAAATGACAGAAGCGTCCGCGCCGGTCTTATCCACGGCTTCCTGCACCGTGTTAAATACAGGGAATCCCTCGTGCGTCGTGCCCCCTTTTCCGGGGGTAACACCGCCGACGATCTTTGTCCCGTACTCCGCGCAAGCTTTGGCGTGAAAAGTGCCCTCGCGTCCGGTCAGTCCCTGTACTATTACCCGCGTCGATTTATCTACGAGAATGCTCATATCATTTATTACGATCTCGCTGCTGCAACAACTTTCTCTGCTGCATCCTTCATCGTTTCGGCCACAATAAAGTTCAAGCCAGATTCCTTCAGAATTTCCCTTCCCTGCTCGACGTTGGTCCCCTCCAGGCGCAACACAACCGGAAGCTGAATTCTTGTTTTATTCGCGGCCTCGACAACTCCACGTGCCAGCGTATCCACGCGAAGAATACCGCCGAAGATATTTATCAGCACGGCTTTAACATTTTGGTCGCTTAGCAGAATTTCAAACGCGTGCGTGACCTGCTCGGCATTGGCTCCGCCGCCTACATCGAGAAAGTTCGCCGGCATTCCGCCCGCATATTTAATGATGTCCATGGTGGCCATTGCCAGGCCCGCGCCGTTCACCATGCAGCCGACGTTGCCGTCGAGTTTGATGTAATTCAGGCTGTATTTTGAGGCCTCAACTTCCAGCGGATCTTCCTCGGTCACGTCGCGCAATTCTTTCAGTTCCGGATGTCGGGATAGTGCGTTGTCGTCAAAATTTATCTTGGCATCAAGCGCGAACAGCCTGCCCTCCGTGCACGTGACGAATGGATTTATTTCCATCAGCGAAGAATCCGTTTGCTGAAAGGCCGTGTACAGACCTGTCATGAATTGGACTGCCTGGTTGATCTGCGGCGGTTTCAATCCAAGGCGAAACGCCAGCTTACGCGCCTGAAACGCTTCGAGCCCCATCCCGGGAGTGATGTACTCCTTTAAAATTGCTTCGGGATTTTCCGCCGCGACCTCCTCGATCTCCATGCCTCCGGCCTGCGACGCCATGAACACCGGCTTAGCTTCGCCGCGATCGATAACGATGCCTAGGTACAACTCTTTTTCTATCGGCAAAGTTTCTTCGATCAGCAATCTTCGAACGACTCTACCTTCTGGGCCGGTTTGGTGCGTCACCAGCGTCATGCCCAGTATTTTCGTGGCTAGATCAGCGGCTTCTTCCAGTGACTTCGCAATCTTGACGCCACCGCCTTTTCCACGGCCCCCGGCATGAATCTGCGCCTTCACCACCACGCCACTTGCGCCAGCATCAAACAATTTCTTCGCAGCCGCCTCAGCCTCATCACGGCTCTCCGCCATCTCCCCGCGAGGCACGGCGACACCATACTTCTTGAGGATTGCTTTGGCTTGGTACTCGTGAATTTTCATTCTGCTTCCCGAGTCAGGCGGGTACGCTTGCAGCTAGAACTTGTGGCAGCAAACTCTTGATTCTATAGAACGACAGCTGATCGGTAAAGCGAACCGCGTCGAAAATGTGAAGCAGGCGGAGTTGTAAAATCCCAAGTTCATCGAACATTTGTAAAATATTCGAGCCATGCTGAAAACTTCGAAGCGAACTCCTTGTACAGCGAACGTATTCTTGAGTCTCCTACTGATTCTGTCGCCGATATTTTGCCAGGCCCAATCTGCGGCGTCTGCCAGTCTCGCGAAGCCCGAGAAGATTATCATCGACACGGATATCGGCGACGACGTCGATGACGCATTTGCGCTTGCGCTGGCACTCCGCAGTTCGGAGCTGCAGATACTCGGCATCTCGACTTCATTTGGAGATACAGAGACTAAGGCCAAGCTAGTCGATCGCCTGCTGGGCGAAGCTGGACGCACCGACATTCCCGTTGCGGTAGGAATTTCCGATCCAAAACTTCAAATCAGATTAAGCCAACGCGCCTACTCTGAAGGCGGGCACTTCGCCCGGCCATCGCATCCCAAAGCAGTCGATTTCATTCTTGAACAAATCCGCCGTTACCCCGGCGAAATTACGCTAGTCGCCATTGGACCGCTGATAAATGTTGGTGCAGTGATCGACAAAGATCCGCAGGCTTTTCGCAAGCTACGTCGAGTGGTGCTGATGGGTGGCTCTATCGAGCGCGGCTACGATGATCTGGGCTACACCAAGCCGCACGGACCAGATGCGGAGTGGAATATCAAGAATGACATTTCCTCGGCACGAACGCTGCTCGCCTCGGGTGTTCCTGTTTTTATGATGCCGCTCGATTCAACTCAACTGAAATTGGACGAGATCAAGCGCGCAATCCTGTTCGGCGCGGGCACGCCGCTCACCGATGCACTAACTTTGCTTTATCACGAATGGGGACAACAAACACCAACGTTGTACGACCCGATGACGATTGCTTTCATCGATGATCCTAAGCTATGTCCGGTCACGCCCATGCATATCGAGATCGATGACAAAGGCTTCACACGTGCCGGCCCGGGTGATCCCAACGCTCAGGCCTGCATGAATTCCGATCCGGAAGCCTTCTTTCATTTTTATATTCCGCGGGTGATGGGCAAGTAACGAGCGAGGGTGTGTGCACCATGTGCTACCACACTGCGGAGCCATCCGGCCTAGATTTTCAGCGCCGAGGCTTCTTCCTGAATCCGCTTCCAGGCCCGTTTTACGTGGCGCTCCGTCGTGTTTGCCTGCCCGACACAAAGGCGCAGCGTGAGCTTGTCGTTCAGCTTGGTATGCGTCAGATACAAATCTCCGCTGCGGTTTAGCGCATCCATCAATGCCTGATTACCCTCATCGCCGGATTTCAAACGAAAACAAATCAAGTTGAGTGGTATCGGCGCGGCAAGTTCAAAACGATCATCGCTCTGAACCCAGCCAGCGAATTGCTGCGCCAGCCTAACGTGCTCGCGAACGTGAAACCGCAAGCCTTCAATTCCGTAGTAACGCAACACGAACCACAGCTTGAGCGAGCGGAAGCGCCGGCCTAAGGGAATCTGCCAGTCGCGATAGTCAATAACAGATCCGGATTCTGTCGCTTTATTTCGCAAATATTCTGGCAGCACGCTGAGCGCCTGAATCAGCGCTTTACGATCGGCGACGTAGAAGCAGTCACAGTCGAAGTTGGTGAACATCCATTTATGTGGATTGAAGCAGTAACTATCGGCGTATTCGAGACCGCCATGCAGATAACGAAATTCTGGGCAGAGAGCGGCCGTACCGGACATGGCCGCGTCGACATGCAGCCACAAATCGTATTCACGGCAGATCTTTCCAATTTCTAAGACCGGATCAATCGCATTGGAAGAGGTCGTGCCAACGGTGGCACACACAAAAAACGGCACCAATCCGGACTGCCGGTCTTGTTTGACGGTAGCCAGCAATGCTTCTGCCTTCATCGCAAATGTCTCGTCGACTTCGATCAGCCGCAAGTTTTCTCGCCCAATTCCGGCGATCTTCACCGCCTTTTCAACTGACGAATGCGCCTGCGCAGATGTGTACGCCACCAGCTTGCCTCGGGAACCTTCCTGGTTCGACCTGTAATTCGTGGCGCGTTCGCGGGCGGCCAGCACGGCGCAGAGCGTCGCACTTGATGCAGTGTCCTGAATAACTCCGCCGCCGGAACTCGTTGAAAGAAACTTCTCAGGCAATCCAAGCTCAGGCACCAGCCAATCGAGGACCAACGTTTCAAGTTCCGTGCACGCGGGACTGGTGGCCCAGAGCATGCCTTGCACGCCGAGTCCGGAAGAAAGCAAATCCCCGAGAATCGCCGGCCCAGAAGCGTTACCAGGGAAGAAAGCAAAAAAGTTTGGCGATTGCCAATGCGTCACGCCAGGCAAGATTTTTCCCGACAGATCCTTCAAAATCGCCTCGAGCGATTCGCGTTTCGCGGGGGCATTCGCCGGAAGGGATTCCCGGATTTCCCCCGCCTTTACCTGCGAGAGCACCGGAAACGACTCGATACGCGAATAGTAATCCGCGATCCACTCCACCACGGCATGCCCGTGACGTCGGAATTCATCCGGGGACATGTGAAACGATTTCTCTTCCCGTTCGGGAATCATCGAAGGCTCCTAGCGCGCGAAAGCTTGCCGAAATAAATGTTGGTGTCGTAGTCCATGCGCACCAGCCCGTTCCGCTGGCATTGATCAAAGATGCGGCGCAAATCCGCTAACATCAGGGCACACGAAGGCTCATCATGCTGTGGGGCATAAGAAGACGATAGCAGCCTGCCTTCTACTGCTGAATAATCCAGATCCTGGTAATTGGCCACTGTGCGCTTCTGACATTCGAATTCTCTGAAGAACTCACTTCCCTCGACCACGCGCCCCAAGCGCTTCACTTCGGTGTAATCGGTGCCATAGGTCTCAACCAGCCGCTCGTATTCTTCGTTGAATCGGCTTCCCGCCATCTTGCGATCATTCCAAATGAGCACCAGATATCCGCCAGGTCTTAAAATGCGCTGGAACTCGGGCATCGATCTGTCACGATTAAACCAATGTGCAGCCTGTGCCGCAGTCACGAAATCCATGCTTTCGTTTGGAAGCGTCGTAGCTTCAGCCGTGCCATTGACGCTCGTGAACTTTGGATACCCTCTTAGGAATTCCTCTCCTGCGCGGCGCATTTCAGTGTTCGGCTCGATGCCAAAGACGCGATTTCCATGCTCGAGCAAAAGGCGACTGAAAATGCCCGTCCCCGAGGCGATATCAGCAATTACCGACTCGTGCGTAAGCCCGCATTCCTGTTCCAAGATGTGGATGATCTGGTTCGGATAAGAGGGCCGGAAACGGACGTAATTGCCTACCCGAGAAGAAAACCGCTGAATTGAATCGATCTGCGGCATGGACAATCTTACCGCGAGGTTTGGTATGCACCAGCTATCCCGTCAGGTAGTCGGTTTCCGGATAGCAATCCCTAACTCCTTCAACTGCGTCTCGTTTACCGGCGTTGGCGCGTCCACCATTAGATCAACCGCCCGTGCAGTTTTCGGAAATGGAATCACCTCGCGCAAACTTTCCGCTCCCGCAAGGATCATCACAATGCGGTCCAATCCTAGTGCAATGCCACCGTGCGGAGGAGTGCCATACTCCAGCGCCTCTAGAAAAAACCCAAAGCGGGCGCGGGCTTCTTCATCGCTCATGCCCAAAGCTTGGAAAATCTTGGCCTGAATGTCCTGACGATGAATGCGGATCGACCCCGATCCCAACTCCGTTCCGTTCAGCACGACGTCATAGGCCAGAGCGCGAATCTCACCGAGCGGCGACTTAGGATCGTGCACCGAATCAATATTGGCCTCCAGCTTCGTCATATCCTCTTCATGCAACGAAGTAAATGGATGATGCGCCGGATTCCAGCGGTTTTCGGTTTTGTCCCATTCGAACATCGGGAAATCCGAAACCCACAGAAAACGAAAATCCTTCTCCGGATCCCCCGTTTTTTCGAACGCCTTGTGCTTGGCCGCATATTTCTGGGCAAGATCAAGCCGCAGGAATCCGCACTTCTCGCAGAAAAGTTGGACACTCTGGTCCACCACTGC
>QHZX01000523.1 GCA_003224835.1 Acidobacteriota bacterium
AAACTGTGTAACTCCAGCACCGCCTCGTCATAACGCTGGGACAAAAATAGAATATCCGCAAGATCCCCGGTTGCGGACCCAAACCTATCCAGTTCACGCGCGCGCTGAGCCCACGCGACCGCCTCTTCGATACGGCCTTGACATAGCAGCCAATGTGCTAGTCCGGCGTATGCATCCGAATCGTTTGGATCTGATTCGAGCGCCCGCCGGTATTCAGTTTCGGCCTCCCCCCAGTGCCACTGTTCCTGCGCCATCAAGGCGAGCAGCACATGAGCCTCGGCGAGACTTGGATCGAGTTCTAGAGCTTTGGCGGCTGCGCTTGCTACTTGCGGGCGCTCGCGATTGGGATCATCCTGGCCCATCATAACTGTGCCCAGGTCAGCATGCGCCCTCGCCAAGCCAACGTAAGCTGGCGCGAATGCCGGGTCTCTCCTGATTGCCTCCTCGAAGTAACGAATGCTCTTCTCAATGCCCGCCCTGGTGTTGCTGTTACGTAACGAGAAGCGGCCTTTCAAGTAGCTCTCGTAGGCTTCTGGCGAAACGGTGTGCGTTGCGGCGAGCCGCTGCTCTTCTTTCCCGCTAACAGTTACCTCAATTTTGTGGGCGATAGCCTGGGCTACGTCACTTTGTAGCACAAGCACGTTAGGCAGTTCCCGATCGTAAGTCTCCGACCAGAAGTGTTCGTCAGTTGTGCCGCGAATCAACTGGGCAGTAACGCGAATGTGATTGCCTTCTCGAATGACGGAACCCTCTACAACAACATCGACCTGCAATGCGTTTGCTATCTGCGGGACCGAGAGATTGGAATTCTTGAAACGCATGGAGGAGGTTCGGGAAATCACCCGAAGATCATGAATACTGGAAAGGCGAGATACCAAAGCTTCGGTCATTCCGTCGGCGAGGTACTCTTGTCCGGGATCACCTGACAAGTTTTTCAAAGGCAGGACCACGAGCGACTTGATGCCCGGATGCGCCGACCTTCCAGTGTTCCGAACGTGGATCGCCACCCAAACGGATGCAAAAATTGCAAGCACCGCCCCTACCCCCGCCAGCAGCATTAGAACGGGGTGCCGCCGGTGCCTCCGCTGGGCAGGAGCGGCTTCAGTTGCTGCGCTTTGGCTCGCTTGGACATGCTGCGGCAAGGCCGGCAATCCGGCCTTAGCAGACACGGCACCTTCGCCGTTGACCACCACCGGCGCGGCGAAGCAATACCCCTTCCCGACCACCGTTTCGATGAAGCGGGGCTTATCAGGATCGTCGCGCAGCACCATTCGCACCTTGCGAACGGCTGTGTTGATGCTTTGATCGACATCAACGAAAACGGTCGCGCCCCAAAGCCGGTCCGCGACATCTTCGCGTGTGACCAGTTCTCCGCGTCTCTCTACCAGTAGGAAGAGCAACTCCATGGGCTGCCTTTCGAGGCGCAGAATGCGCTCGCCCCGCTGCAGTCGATACCGCGACTGGTCAAGTGTGAAATCCCCGAAATGGAATACTTGGGCCGTTCCTCCCCCAAATCGCCACTGGGTCCTGGCACCCAAGATGATGCGACATAAAACGGCTAAGTAGCAAGTGGTCAGTGGCTTGGCACTTCACAAGAACTTCATACGACTTTCATTCGATCTCCATTGCACGAGGATGGCCTTCTCTGAGAATGTCCTCCCGGTTCCAATATTCTCGGAGGTCGAAATGAAGAGCAAAGTTTTTAAAACTGTAGCAACCGGTACTCTGTTGTGTGGCTTCGCGATCGGCGGGTACGTGCTAAAGACTTGGGCAACTCCGGCTGTCGGCGTTCACCGCACCTTAATTGGCAGGGGGACGTATAACGCCTTCATGGTGAATACCAACCAGAGCCAAACTTTGAATCCCTCGGATCCAAGCGTAAAACCGTTCCAATACATCGCAAAAGCGCAGGCCTTAGATAAGACGAACCCCGCTATCGATGTGGAGGTGGATACCCACAACTACGATCCATTAGGTTCCACTGGATGGCATAGACACCCAGGGCCGGTGTATATCACCGTAACGTCAGGTCAGCTCACGTTCTACGAATTTGATGATCCTACGTGCTCGCCTCATGTGTATAGCAAAGGTCAGGGCTTTGTTGATTTCGGGAGTGGGCACATCGGCATCAATCAGGACACTGTGAATTCGGCCAGCGATGTCACGGTCGCCATCACTTCGGTTGGAGGTGTGTTCCGCACCGAGCTTCCGGCTGGGAATCCCAATTGTAGCTTCTGACGAGCACGGCGATAATATCTCGCTTTGCCGTGGTCATGATTTGTCGCAGCACGCAATTCGCTTTGAACGTAGGTACGTGCAGAAAATTGAGCGGCTCACAATGTAGAACCGTTTGACTCTAGGCTGCTCTAAGAAACTGTTCTAGCGAGTTGCGGGCCAAGCCGTCTGCGTGGATGGGGCGGGGGCCCACCACGTTAGCTTGTCTCAGTGCAGCTCGACCTCAGGTATGACAACACGACCCATGTGCAATGCTGATCTGGCATGTGTCATTATTAGTCGAAATCGGCAGGTCTGGCATTGCCGATGACCTATTACTAGCGGATCACGGGCAATCCTGAACTTACCTTCCGCGTACTACTATTCCCATTATTGACCGGTGGCAAGGGGGCCACCGGTCATGAAGAGGAACTCGCAGACCAGACGTACCACCGCAATCCGTCCTGGGCCTGCCCGATCTTGAGCATACAAAAAGTGCAGTCTTGAACAGTCTCACCAGTCCGCCCAGCGAGGTTATCGGCACGCCATCGATGAATTCGTCGACTGGTATTGTTCGGAACCGCGCCTGGCATTCAATAGGATAGTGGTCTTGCGCTACCGGTCTCATCTCGAATGCCGTCAGCTCGCACCGGGCACAATCAATCTGCGTGTCGGGAGAACGGAATGAAGCGAGTCCTTTCTGCAACCGCCGCCGTGGTCACAATAGTTGCGGCAGTTGCATGGGCAACAACAAGCTCGGCCGGGCGGAGCAAGAGGGAGATTGTCGGGTTAAGTGCGGAGGAAGTACGGTGGTTTACGCCGCCTTACTACAACGACGGCAGACAACGAGCGCAGCTGTTCGGCGACTCCAGCCAAGGCGGTACTTGGATCGATCGAGTGAAAATACCTGGCGGCGCCCGTGTCCTCGCGCATACCCATACGCAAGACGAACTAGTTACGGTGATCGAAGGCACTTGGTATCTAGGCGAGGGATCGAAATTCGACTCAGCGAAGCTAAAAGGTTACCCGCCGGGTAGTTTCATCGTCATTCCGGCCGGCACCCCTCATTTTGTCGAAGCGGGGCAAGGCACTGTCGTTGTTCAGCTAAGCGGCGTTGGTAAATTTCAAACTAACCACCTGGAGAAATAGACCCTCAACTCGCGTGAGCGATCGAGGAGGTCTTCGAAGCCCTAACGAATCATACCAAGCTCCCCCTAAGTGTCCTTGACCAACTCCGCCATTCTGAAGCGGATATTAAAGAGATCTTTAACAGCTGCAACTGCGTTGAGTGCTCCTGTCGAATAACGAGCAAGCCTTCCACGATCCGATAGCGGAGTAAGGGTTGCCGACAATTCACTAAAAAAACAGCAAAAGGAGCGCTCATGAATGCAGTCGGGATTTTTCGCCCCTAATCCCGCTGCGTAAAATCGTCTACTTGCTGAGTTCTCAGGTGCGACCGTGAGCATCGGAAGCATACCAAGCTCGATCGAGAAGGACACGATTCGTAAGCGGCAGGGAGGCTATGTTTGACAACGTGCAGGTGTTTATGCGGGTGGGAGACTGGAGGCGCGGGTC